>JBLRXC010000027.1:0-31581 GCA_047920975.1 Bacteroidales bacterium
ACCTCCAGATACCCTATTCTGAAGCCATCAAGATAGAACCTGATTTTGAAGTCGGGGAGGAGGTTTCCGAAGAGATCAAGCTGATTGACTTTGGTCGGAGGGATATTCTCTCCATCCGCCAGAACCTGGTATCGAAAATTCAGGAGTTCGAAAAAGACAATGTGTATCATAAATATAAAGAACGCATAGGTGAAATAGTTACCGGAGAAGTGTATCAGGTATGGAAAAAAGAAATTCTGGTTCTGGATGATGAGGGGATCGAACTCATTCTTCCGAAATCTGAACAGATTCCTTCTGATTTTTACAGAAAAGGAGATACCATCCGAGCGGTTGTCTCAAAAGTTGAGATGCGAACAAACACCCCGGTTATCATTCTTTCCAGAACGTCACCTGTTTTCCTGGAACGCTTGTTTGAATCAGAAGTGCCTGAAGTTTTTGACGGCCTTATAACCATCCGCAACATTGTAAGGGTTCCTGGTGAACGTGCAAAAATTGCGGTTGAATCATATGATGACAGGATTGACCCTGTCGGGGCCTGCGTTGGTATGAAGGGTTCACGAATCCATGGCATTGTCAGGGAATTGAAAAATGAGAATATTGATGTGATCAATTATACCAGTAATGTTGGCCTTTACATTCAGCGTGCACTCAGTCCTGCCAAAATTTCGTCAATAAATGTTATTGAGGCAGAAAAGAGAGCTGAAGTTTATCTCAAACCCGATCAGGTTTCCCTTGCGATCGGTAAGGGAGGGTTTAATATCAAACTGGCCGGAAAACTCACCGGCTACGAAATTGATGTTTTCAGGGAATCTGATCAGGAATCGGAAGATGTGGATATTCAGGAATTTGCCGATGAAATTGAACAGTGGATCATCGATGAATTAAAAGCGATTGGCTGTGATACGGCCAAGAGTGTACTGGACCTTGAAGTCGAAGATTTGGTAAAACGGACTGATCTTGAGGAAGAGACCATCAGGGAAGTGATCCGTATACTCCAGGAAGAGTTTGAATAATTAGTATTAATTTAGCGCCTTTTATGTGCAGTCGGAAAAATTGACAGCTTTTATGGCAGAAACAGACACTCCCATCAGGTTAAGTAAGGTTGTGAAGGAGTTCAACATTGGTATGAATACCGTTGTTGAATTTCTTGCCAAAAAGGGTATTAATATTGTTGCTACCCCTAATACCAAGCTTTCCCAGGACATGTATAAGTTAATTGAGCATGAATTCATTTCACAAAAAACTGTGAAGGAACAGGCTCGAAAAATCGGAATAGATTATTCTGACCATAGAACCATTTCAATTGAAGATGAAATCAGAAAGGAAAGGGAGCATGAATTTGATGATGAAATTGATGAAATTCTCATAAAAGATTTATCGATCTCCAAATCGGTTAAAAAGCAGGAAGAAGAAGCTGAAAAGAAAGAGTCCGAAAAATCAGAAACTACTGCTGACAAAACAGCAGAGAAGAAAACTTCAAAAGTTCCGGTGGCTACTGAAGAGAAACAGGTAACCATAGAAGAACCAGCTCCTGATGACAAACCTGAGGTTCAGGAATTATCAGCAAAGGGTGAGGCTTCTGAAGATGTGGATAAAGCTGCGAAAAGCAGGAAAGCAAAAGAAATAGAAAAGGAGCCGGTTGAGAAAGATGACGGGAAAAAGGATTCCGTGCTGCAGCCCAAAATTCTTGGTACAATAGATCTGGAAAAGATCAATATGAAGACCCGCCCGGAACCAAAAAGTCCGGCTGAAAAGAAAAAAGAACGGGAAGAGAAAAAAAAGAAGACCGAAGAGACCAGAAAAACCAAACAGGTCCGAAAAAAACCTGCCGAAGAAGAGAAACCCGATCAGCCACTCATCGAAGAATCTCCTGCGGTGGAAGATCAAAAAGTTGAAATAGAAGATGAGCCAAAGGCTGTTGAAAAAACGGAAGATCCCAATTTCATTAAGACTCAGTTCGAAAAGCTCAAAGGGTTGAAGATTGTAGATAAGATTGTGCTTCCCGAGGAGAAGAAGAAGCAGGATAAAAAACCGGTTGCCTCTTCAAAAGATCAGCATGTATCCTCACGTAAAAAGAAAAAAAGAAAACGTCTTCCTTCAATTCCTGACAAAGAGGCCAGGAAGGATACCGGCGGACAGGAAGGGCGAGCCACCGAGGATAAAGCCAGAAAGGGAAGAAAAGATCGCGACCGGCCTGATATTTCAGAAGAAGATGTGCAACAGCAAATAAAGGAAACGCTTGCAAAACTTACCGGTGGCGGAAAATCCAAAGCGGTAAAGCATCGGCGCGAGAAAAGACAGATTGTAAGTACACTTCGCCAAAAAGAAATTGAAAAACAGGAGCAGGAAAAGAATGTTTTAAAAGTTACAGAATTTGTGACGGCCAATGAACTGGCAAACATGATGAATGTTCCCGTCAATCAGATCATTTCAACCTGTCTGACGCTGGGGTTGTTTGTATCAATCAATCAGCGGCTTGATGCGGAGACGCTTTCCCTGGTGGCGGAAGAATTCGGATATACCATTGATTTTGTAAGTGTCGACGTTGCCGAAGCTATCGGAGAAACAGAAAAGATTTCCGACAAGCCTGAAGATCTTGTTCCACGTGCTCCCATCGTGACAGTCATGGGCCATGTAGACCATGGAAAAACCAAATTGCTTGACCATATCAGAAAATCGAATGTGGTAGCTGGTGAGGCAGGTGGAATTACACAGCATATCGGAGCCTATGAGGTGCAATTGGAAGGAGGAAGAAGAATCACTTTCCTGGATACACCCGGCCACGAGGCTTTCACGGCCATGAGGGCCAGAGGGGCAAAGGTTACTGACGTTGCCATTATTGTTGTGGCAGCCGACGATGACATCATGCCGCAAACAAAAGAGGCTATCAATCACGCTCAGGCTGCCGGTGTTCCTATTGTTTTTGCCATCAATAAAATTGATAAACCCAATGCCAATCCCGAAAAGATCAAAGAGGGTCTGTCAAAAATGAATATTTTGGTTGAAGACTGGGGCGGCAAATATCAAAGCCAGGAAATCAGTGCCAAGGAAGGTATTAATGTCGATGAGTTGTTGGAGAAAGTGTTGCTTGAAGCAGAACTACTTGATCTGAAAGCGAATCCTCAGAAACATGCCCATGGCACTGTCATCGAAAGTTCATTGGATAAGGGGCGCGGATATGTCGCCAAAATGCTGGTTCAGGATGGAACATTAAATACCGGTGATATTGTAATTGCAGGTTCAGTCATGGGTAAAGTCAAAGCCATGTATAATGAGCGGAACCAAAGAATCAGCGAGACGGGTCCCTCATCACCGGTTTTGTTGCTTGGACTGAACGGAGCACCCCAGGCCGGAGATGCATTCAATGTGATAAAGGATGAAAAAGAAGCGAAAGCAATTGTATCCAAACGTACCCAGCTTCAGCGTGAACAGGGAATACGTACCCAGAAGCATATTACCCTGGATGAAATCGGCCGCCGGATAGCCATAGGCGACTTTAAGGAGCTTAATATCATTGTTA
This sequence comes from Bacteroidales bacterium, assembly GCA_047920975.1. GTDB lineage: Bacteria > Bacteroidota > Bacteroidia > Bacteroidales > JAADJA01 > JAADJA01. The sequence continues at coordinate 3,521 of JBLRXC010000027.1, forward strand.
AGGGCGATGTTGACGGATCCATTGAAGCATTGTCAGATTCACTGCTGAAACTCACCAATGAACAGGTACAGGTGAACATCATTCACAAGTCGGTTGGACAGGTGACAGAAACAGACGTCATGCTGGCCTCTGCATCCGATGCTGTGATCATTGGATTTCAGGTCCGGCCATCTCCCAGTGCAAGAAAACTGGCAGCCCAGGAACAAATTGATATTCGTCTTTACTCCATCATATACCAGGCTATAGAGGAAATAAAAGCTGCCATTGAAGGAATGCTTTCTCCGGTAATTGAAGAAAAAATTGTCGCAAACGCAGCGGTGAGGGAGGTGTTCAAAATTACAAAGGTGGGAACCATAGCCGGATGTATGATGATTGATGGAACCCTTACAAGGAAAACCAAAGTCCGTGTTATCCGGGACGGAATCGTCGTTTATACAGGCATGCTGGGTTCATTGAAACGATTCAAGGATGATGTCAAGGAGGTGAAGGCTGGTTACGAATGCGGGCTGAACATCGAGAACTTCAACGATATTAAGGTTGGTGATATCATTGAAGGGTACGAGGAGGTTGAAGTGAAGAAAACACTTTAAACATGGCGTGTACATTTTATCCTGGAATTCTTCCCTCTTCTGTCATCCTTATACAAACCCTTCTTACAATGGATGATACCAGGCCGGTTGAATACTCTCCTCAGCAATTCTGCTTTGGAAATTAACAGTGCCACACAACAATTGATGCATTAAAACGTAATAAAAAGGTGAATTTTGATCTGTTCACATCCTTGAACTTTTATTGATACAATTGAAATAATGAAAATCATGAATAAAAATTCGTTTAGATTATTCGGAGTGGCTATTGTTCTCCTGCTTTCCATCAGTTTTCTTGTTGTTGGATCACGCAGCAGCAATGATGAAATGCGCCGGGAGATGCTGATCAAGGTCATCAATTTTGCGATAAACAACGGCCATTATAACCCCGCGGATCTGAATGACGCTTTTTCGGAAAAAGCATTTGAACTGTACCTTAACCGGATCGACTTCTCTAAACGGTTTCTGCTTCAGGAAGACGTTCGAAAGTTATCAGAATACCGTTACCAGATTGACAATGCCTTATTAAATATGGATTTTGAATTTCTAGATGTTTCTGTGAAGATACTGGATGTCAGAACCAAAGAGGCAGAGAATTATTTCCGGGAAATCCTCAAAGCACCATTCGACTTTGAAAAAGATGAGTATTATGAGTTTGACACCGATAAAATTGGTTTTGCAGAAAATAAAAAGAGCCTCAGGGATCGCTGGCGCCTTTCCCTGAAATATGAAACAATGAACAGTATTTATGAGATGGCCAAATCGCAGGACGAAGCAGCCGGAAAGAGTGATACGGTTACCATTAAGACTTTCAAAGAGATGGAAGAGGAAGCACGGGAAAAGGTTTTAAAGCGTTACGAGGATTGGTTTCACCGCATAGCGCAACTAAACGAAGAGGACCGGTTTAATATCTACATCAATTCAATTGTGAATGTTTACGATCCCCACACAGAATACTTCCCTCCCAAGGACAAAGAGAATTTCGATATTCGGTTTTCCGGCCAGTTGGAAGGTATCGGTGCTCAACTTACCCAGAGAAATGCACACATTGAGGTGACGAGAATTATTCCCGGTAGTCCGTCCTGGAAACAGGGTGAACTTGAGGTGGGTGATCTGGTTATCAAAGTCAGGCAGGAAGGTGAAGAGCCTGTTGATATCGTTGATATGCGGTTGGATGAAGCAGTTTTACTGATCCGGGGGAAAAAAGGATCGAAAGTGACCCTTACTGTGAAAAAAATAGATAAGTCGGTCAAAGAGATCACACTTGTCAGAGATGTCGTTGTACTTGAGGAGACTTATGCAAGGTCAGCAGTTATCAGGGATGAGCAATCAGGTAAAGATTTTGGTTATTTGAAACTCCCCTCTTTTTATGTTGATTTTTCCAAAGTGAATGGCAGGAATTCATTTGATGATGTGAGACTCGAAATTGAAAAACTGAACAGGGAAAATGTTGCCGGACTTGTTTTCGATCTGAGAGACAACGGAGGTGGGTCTTTGGAAGATGTGGTTAAAATAGCAGGTCTTTTCATCGAAAAAGGGCCTATCGTTCAATCGAGCGGGAGAAAAGGGATTAAGAAAAACTACATGGATGAAGACAAACAGATACAGTTTGATAAACCATTGGTGGTGATGATTAATATGGTGAGTGCTTCAGCATCTGAAATATTTGCAGCGGCCATGCAGGACTACGAAAGGGCCATTGTTATAGGCAGTGAGCATACATATGGCAAAGGTACCGTTCAGAATTTTACTGAACTTGATAGAATGGTTCCTAAAAGACCTGCGAATCTTCAGACCCTTGGTTCCTTGAAAATGACAGTCCAGAAATTTTACCGGATCAACGGAGGAGCAACCCAACTCAAAGGAGTGACGCCGGATATTGTTTTACCGGATTACTTCAACTTCATGGATTTTGGTGAAAAAGACCTTGATCATCCGATGCCCTGGGATGAAATCTCTCCGCTTGCATATACCAGATGGGTCCCCGATTATGATCAGGAATACATCATCAGTTTCAGTCAGAAAAGAATACTCAATGATTCAATCTTAACTTTGGTTGATGAAAATGGCAGGAGATTAAAAGAGATAAGGGAAAACACACGGATGAGTCTGAATTATAAGATCCATAATGAATTACTTAAAGCCCGTGAAGTTGAAGGTAAAAAATATGAACAGATCGGTAAAGTTGATCTGGGCCTTGCCATTTTTCCGCTAACCTATGATCTTCCCGAAATAGAATCGGATACTTCAAAAAAAGCCCGGACCGAAGAGTGGTTGAACACCCTGAAAAAAGATGTCTACCTCGTAGAAGCACATCAAATACTCAAAGACATTAATTCTTACAAGCTGGCCAACGCCATCAAGGAAGACAATTAAATCCGGAAAAAATCAGACATGTCCCGAATACGGTTGAACAATTATTTTCTAACAGGGTTATTTAGGGGTATCAAATTATTTTGTTTGATGAATATTTGTGCTGTCAATACCCCTCCATCTGATTCTACGGAGGGGTTTTTTACTTCGGTCCCGATAAGCTGAATGCTGCATCAGAATGAAGAAATCACTTGTTTTTATAATCACTGTAGTTTTTCTGTCGGCCACCTACCTGTTTTTGTGGAGGTTCTATCCACTGAACCGCGGTATGTTTTATGGATTTGCCTTGTTGTATTTGCTGGAGATTTATCTTTTTTGGATCTATCACAAGAATTTCTTTACCGGATCCAGATTGAAGGGAATTATCCTCACTACCCTTTTTTGGCTTCCCATGCTGATGATTGTCCTTCTGGCCGTTTCATCCCTCGTGAAACCCTATGATGAGTGGCAACCTGCTCTTAAAACCTATTATGCCGGATTTATTTTTACAGGCTATACGGCTAAAATTTTACCCATGTTGCTGGTGTTGTTCTCTGATTTTATTTTTGGAGTCAGAAAACTTTTCGAAAAATCAGTCAGATCCCCTGAACACAGTACTGAGGGTAAAACTCTGAAAAGGAGTGAGTTCCTAAAGAAGATAGGGTTGATTGGCGGGGGACTGGTCTTTGGGACATTTACACTGGGTATGTTCAAATGGGTTTATGATTTTCAGATAAAAAGAAAGTCAATCCGGTTGAAAGGTCTGCCTCAGGTTTTTCAAGGATTGAAGATTGTTCAGATTTCTGACTTACATTTGGGTTCATGGGTTTCAAAAAATGAGTTGACAGAAGCTGTTAAAATTGTCAATGACCTCAATCCTGATCTTATTTTTCATACGGGTGATTTAGTCAACTATAGTACCGATGAGGCTTTTCGGTTTGAAGATATTCTTACAGCATTGAAAAGCAGGTATGGCATTTTTTCAGTACTTGGCAATCATGATTATGGTGATTACAAGCGCTGGAAAAGCAAGAAGGAAAAAGCGCATAACCTGGATGAAATGGTTGCATTACATGAAAGACTTGGTTGGAAACTACTTCGGAACACCAATCATGTTTTAGAAATGGATGGTAAGAAACTGGCCATTATTGGGGTTGAAAACTGGGGATCACTCCGGCGGTTCCAGAAGTTTGGAGATCTTCATAAAGCCATTCAGGGGGTTGAATCTATCCCGGTCAAGCTGCTGTTGTCACATGATCCTACGCATTGGCAGGTCAAGGTCTCTGAGTTTCCGATCCCTGTTCAGGTTACCTTTTCAGGACACACCCATGGGGCACAGTTTGGCATTGAGGTTCCCGGTATGCGCTGGAGTCCTTCACAATATGTATACAAGTACTGGTCTGGACTTTATGAAGAGACCCATGAAAAGACCGGTCAAAAGCAATTCCTTTATGTCAACAGAGGTCTGGGTTCAATTGGGTATCCCGGCCGTGTGGGCATGCTCCCTGAAATTACCCTCATTGAGCTCCATGCTTGAAAGATAGCCACGATACCCAGACTTTTAGGGCCTTACAGCCATCAAATTTAAACCTCTTTTTAAACGGTGGCTGTTTTCCGTATCATTTAAGATCAACGTGCGAACAATTTACTACCTGAAATGGTTTTATATGTGAAAAAATATTGAATGACTTAAAATCTTCAGATATTCTTATAAATAAAATGTGTACAGTAACATATATTCCAGGAGAAAGGAACAATTTTATCCTCGGCCACAACCGGGATGAACGGATTGACAGACCGATGGCTACACCGCCGTTGCCAAGAATGATCAATGGTCAAAAGGTGATCTATCCTGTGGATCCGGAAGGTAAAGGAACCTGGATTGGAATCTCTGCCGGAAGAAGATTGGCCTGTCTTTTAAATGGCGGAACAAAAAAACATGAAAGGATGCCTCCTTACCGCCATAGCCGTGGTTTGGTTATTCCTGCCTATTTCACTTACAAAGGAGTTGAGGAGTTCTCGGTTCATTTTGATTTTTCTGGTTTAGAGCCTTTTACTCTTATTACGATCGAAGAGGAACGAATGTTTGCGCTCGTGTGGGAAGATGAAACCCTTAACCTTAAAGAAAAGAATCCCGGACTACCCCATATTTTCTTTTCTCATTCACTGTACCCCAAAGAATCTCTGGAGAGCAGGACAGCTGACTTTTATAACTGGTACCTGAACAACAGAGATGCCGGTGAAAAAGATCTTCTGAATTACAACCTGAATCAAATATTTGAATCAGACAGGATCGTAAAATATGATACAGGGAAATATATTTTAAAAACAGTAAGTATTTCCGTCATTGATTTCAGTGAAAACATAACCAGGTTTCACTATTATGATACACTGAATGACATTCACCTCACCAATGGATTGGAGATTAAAAGTCTCACATCTGAAATGTCAAAGTATCTGCAGGTGTGTGCTTAATGGTTGTCAAACCTCAAGATTGGTCATTTCTTCAGTGGGAACATAGGACAAGTTGGGATAGTCAAAGATGGGCATCCTGGTTTCGGTTTCGCCAATTGAGTATCCCCATACGTTAGCATATTCTCCCATATCTTCACCCATAGTCTTCATTCGTCTTAAATAATCGCTGATTGACCGCGATTCAATAATCGCCACTTTACCGATCTTATGAATGATGGGACTGTGTATCCTGGTATGGTCATGGTCGAAGCGCAAAATTCTCCGGCCATCAGCTGTGATTCCGACTGACCTGAAAGTAAGGCTTTTACCTACACCGGGTAGGTTCATCACATTCCTGTCAGTTGCCAGGAATGGAATATTGAGAACCTGTCGCAGACTTTCAATATTCTCAACCATATTTTCAGGGTGTAATGGAAACTCTCTGATAGAATCGAAGTGCCTGTCCGGAATTGTCCCGATATATTTTTCTTCAATCTGTTCCTGCATCACCCTTGCATTGTTTGCAAATGTGTATGAATTTTCTTTGTAACCTTTAACTGTAAAGGTGTAATAGGTGAGTATGCCGATATCATTGAGGACTTTCCGCAACTTGGCAGTGTGGCCTCTTTTGGAAGCAGCGGCTGTGAAAACCAGTTGATTGGTCACTACCCAGCCCGCAGAGATTAGTTTTCTGACAGCTTCGGCCGACTCCGGTGTTACCTCCATGGCCGATTCAAAATGCGTCTGTATCACAAATTGCCTGAAACCTATATCTGATGCTTTAATCCTGAATGCAGCAAGAATCTCAACCAGGCTATCCGTAATTCGTTGAGGGATATAAACAGGTAACCGCGTCCCAAGTCTGATCCGCTGCATCTGTGCAAGCTTTTCACCATCAGGTTTTACTTTATTGGCCTCAAATTTCCTCAGAGCCATCTGGTAAATTTCGTCCAGGATCCGTTGCAGAGATTTGTCAGAACTCATCAGCGCATCACCCCCGGTAATCAGGATGTCACGAAGTTGTGCATCTTTTTCAAAGTATCTTAGCAATTTAGGGAGTCTTTCCCACCATGTATCCACCGGTTTTAGTTCCTCAAGGTCGAAGTTGAGGTGTCCATCCTGAAAATCATACATACGCTGGCAGGAGACACACAACCCTCCGCAGGCTCTCCCTACGGTGTCAGGGATCAGGATAGCAACTTCCGGATATCTTCTGTGAATATTCCGGCGGTGAGGAAGCACCCAGCCAGCGGCATTTGGTTTTCCGGGTTCCACAATGTCTTCTTTTTCCCAGGCAATGATTTTACCGAATTCATCCACAAGCTCCTGGCTTACAAAAATATAATCCCTGATGGCCTGATCGGTATTTTTAAACTTCTCCGGAGCGTCTACATTTAAGAGGGATAAATAGTAAGGGTTCACGAAAAAAGGAATACCCGAGTCCTGTGCATTTAACAGCGTGCCAATAGTTTCCTGGTCAAGCGTTTGCCCGAGCATCCTGTTGAGTCTTTCAGGTGATCTGGCAGCAAATTGCAGATGAAACAGCCTTTCGTTCCACCATTCAAGTACCCTTTTATATTTCTGCCAAAAGGTCATTCCTGGTTCAAAGGAGAACCGTCGCCTGGAAATATCACCTGCATCGATCTTCTTAATCAAAAGCCTGATGATTCTGTCACGGTTTTTTTTCCGATGTTCAATTATTTCCGGATCAAGTCCTGACGGGTGGCGATCCATCCATTCTCTTACATGCTCCGGCTGCGGACGATTCATGGTGCTTTTACCTGAAAACTGCCTGAACAGATGCAACATATCCCTGAAAAAATCTTCATTAGCTCCGCCTTTTCCATTGTTTGAGGCGAGCCATATAAGTTTAAAGGGGTGGTTGGTGACTAACTGGCCGTTCATGTTCAGGTCTTCATATTCCATCCCTTCGTGATCAAGATAATCAAGAATGCGGATTGCAGCCAGGTCTTTCCACGAAAGCAGCTCATATCCTTTCCGTCCGGTTGAGTCCTCATTATAAAAATCTAACGCCTCCGGCCGCTCTTGAAAATATTCCAGGACCCAAATTCGCATCTGTTTTTTAACATGGTCAAAATCAACAGAGTCCCTCAGGATTTTCTGTAAACGAGGATTTTCATCCAGGATTTTTGTAAGAAGATGTTGTGATCCTTCAGAAATCTCCCTGTCCATTGCTTTCAGCTCTAAATCCGGGATCCTCTGCTTTTCATTAATATCTTTGTACATAGCTTCACCGTATTTCTCATACCTTTTGGCCGTAAGATACAAAATATTTTTCAAAACAGACAGGTTTTCGATGGGAGATATTCGTAAATGAAGATCATGGGTGAACCTATTGCGCTTTAAATTGTTGACGATAAAAAACAAAAACAATCATTCGTTATCAATCAAACTATGTCAAAAGCAATTTATCATGTCCCACAGGCTTACAATGAGCCGGTCAGGGATTATTCACCAGGTTCGCCTGAGCGTCAGGAATTGAAAGAAACCCTGAAAATAATGCGGTCGGAATTGGCAGATATACCGATGTTCATTGGCGGGAAAGAGATCAGAACAGAGGATAAACGAGAAATTCATCCCCCCCACAACCACAAACAATTGCTGGGTTATTACTATTACGGCACTGCCGACCATGTTCAGCAGGCTATCGATGCTGCCCTTGAAGCGCGGCCTTCATGGCAGGCGCTTTCATGGGATCAGCGGGCAGCCATATTTCTCAAGGCTGCCGATTTAGTGGCGGGGCCTTACCGCTCGAAAATTATCGCAGCAAGCATGCTTGGACAATCCAAAAATGTTTACCAGGCAGAAATTGATGCAGCGTGTGAGACGGCAGACTTTTTCCGGTTCAACGTTGAATTTATGTCTGATATTTACAGGCAACAACCCATATCTGCCCGGGGGTCATGGAACCGGATGGAGCAGCGGCCGCTTGAAGGTTTTGTTTATGCAATAACACCGTTTAACTTTACTTCCATTGCAGCCAACCTGCCGACTGCACCAGCATTGATGGGTAATGTGGTTGTCTGGAAACCTGCTGAGGCCCAAATATATTCTGCACAGGTAATCCTGGAGATATTACGGGAGGCCGGGTTACCGGATGGTGTGATCAATATGGTTTTGGTCAGCGGTCCGGCAGGAGGAAAGGTGATGGCCATGCACCCTGATTTTGTGGGGGTTCATTTCACAGGGTCGACACAGGTGCTTTCAAAGATATGGAAAGCCATTGGTGAGAATGTATCCATTCATAATACATACCCGAAAATTGTGGGTGAAACAGGAGGAAAGGATTTTGTGTTGGTGCATCAGTCGGCGAAGCCAAAACAGGTAGCTACTGCCCTTGCCAGAGGAGCTTTTGAATACCAGGGGCAGAAATGCAGTGCGGCTTCAAGGGCTTATATTCCGGAAAACCTGTGGGCTGAAATCAAAGAGTTGTTGGTTAGCGATGTCAATTCCTTTAAAATGGGAGACCCTGAGGATTTTACCAATTTTATCAATGCAGTGATTGATGAGGGTGCTTTCGATAAGATCGCTGGCTATATTGATCATGCGAAAAATGATGGCAGTTGCGAGATCATAGCAGGAGGAAATTATGATAAATCGATAGGATATTTTATCGAACCAACCATTGTTGTTACCACCAATCCACAATATAAATCTATGCAGGAAGAGATTTTCGGTCCGGTACTCACCATCTATGTCTACCCAACAGAAAAATATGATGAAACCCTGGACCTGGTTGATAAAACATCTCCTTTTGCACTCACAGGTTCGATTTTTTCACAGGATCGATGGGCCATCGATGCAGCACTGAGGAAGCTTTCGAATGCAGCCGGCAACTTCTATATCAATGACAAACCTACCGGTGCTGTTGTTGGCCAACAGCCGTTTGGTGGAGCCAGGGCATCAGGTACGAATGATAAGTCAGGTTCATATCTGAATCTCCTTCGTTGGGTATCTCCCAGGAGTATCAAAGAGAATTTCAATCCACCTGAAGATTACAGATACCCTTTTATGGCAGAAGAATAAGTTGATACCTTTTATCAAAACCAGGTAAATGTTTGTCATTAACTGACGAATTTTTTTTGGCGGATACTTAAAAACCATAATTTTGACCCGTTAATTAAATAACAATTGGTTTAAAATTATAATTATGGGAGAAATTCAATACAATCCGCCTGATCATTATCTGGTGGATGAATTGTTCAGCGATGAACATAAACTTGTCAGATCAGCTATCCGTGATTGGGTAAATCGTTCGGTAAAACCGGTAATTGAGGAATATGCCGAACGCGCCGAATTCCCGAGACATCTGGTTAAAGAAATGGGAGAATTGGGGGCATTCGGGCCTTATTTACCTGAAAAATATGGTTGTGCAGGTCTGGACCATGTTGCATACGGATTGATCATGCAAGAATTAGAAAGGGGAGATTCAGGTATCAGGTCTATGGCATCGGTTCAGTCTTCTTTGGTCATGTATCCTATCTTTGCTTTTGGAACAGAAGAGCAGCGCACAAGGTTTTTACCATTGCTTGCAAGCGGAGAGTTAATCGGTTGCTTTGGATTGACTGAACCAAACCATGGTTCGGATCCCGGCAGTATGGAGACCAGGGTGAAGGATATGGGCGATCACTACCTGCTCAATGGTGCCAAAATGTGGATCACTAATTCCGCTATTGCTGATATTGCCATTGTTTGGGCGAAGGATGAAGAGGGGATCATACGCGGAATGATTGTGGAAAAAGAGTGGAAAGGTTATTCTGCCCCGGAAACTCATGGTAAATGGTCTTTACGGGCATCCTGTACGGGTGAACTGGTTTTTGATGATGTAAAGGTCCCCAAAGATTATGTATTGCCTGGTATTAAAGGTTTAAAGGGCCCCATGATGTGCCTCAACTCTGCCCGTTATGGTATTGCCTGGGGTGCTGTAGGTGCTGCCATGGACTGCTATGATGCCGCATTGAGATATGCTCTTGAAAGAACCCAATTTGGTAGACCCATTGCTGGGTTCCAGCTGCAGCAAAAGAAACTTGCTGAAGCACTGACTGAAATTACCAAAGCTCAGCTTCTCTGCTGGAGAGTTGGCAACCTCAGGAATGAAGGCCGGGCAACTGCAGCACACATTTCAATGGCTAAAAGGAACAATGTTGAGATGGCTCTGCATATTGCAAGGGATTTGCGCCAGGTCCTTGGAGCAATGGGAATTACCAATGATTATCCCATGATGCGTCATATGATGAATCTTGAGTCGGTCATCACTTACGAGGGAACCCATGATGTGCATTTGTTGATTACCGGTGCAGAGATTACAGGAATTCCTGCGTTCAAATAAAAGCTTAAATCCGTATTGCAGGGCCTGGAACCATATGGCATCCCTGTAATTAATAATGAGGCGCTGACCTGCAATGGCCAGTGCCTCATTTATATGCTTTGCCCAATAACAAAACCTATTGCTTTGCAATGGCTTTACCAAGCAGAACTTCGTCAATCACCTGGCGGAACGTATCTTTGGGGAGGGCTCCCATAGCCATTTGCGGTTGTCCGTCTTTTGGACAGAACAATAAGGATGGAATGCTTCTGATACCAAAGGCAGCAGATAATTCCTGTTCAGCTTCCGTATCAACTTTATAGATGTTTATCTTTCCCTTGTATTCTTCTGCCAGCTCTTCAAGCACAGGGGCTACCATTTTGCATGGTCCGCACCAGTCTGCGTAAAAATCTATCAGACAAGGCAATTCTCCTTCGAATTTCCACTCCTTGTTTTCCTGGTAATTAAAAACCTTTTGGTTAAATGTCTCTTTGGTTAAATGTTCCATTATTAAGATTCTTTTAGTGATTTAATTTGATTCGTATGATGACTGGTTGTTTTCAGAACAAATTCTTCAATAATCCGCATGTACTCTTCTTTCGACAGTGCACCTGGTTGCATAGCCGGTTTCCCGGACACAGGTGCAAAAAGAATCGAAGGAATACTTCTGATCTGAAAGACAGCAGCAAGTTCGCGTTGTGCTTCTGTGTCAACCTTGTAAACTTTTAACCGGCCTTCATAATGGGCAGCCAGCTCTTCCATAATTGGTGCAATCATCCGGCATGGTTTGCACCAGTCAGCATAAAAGTCTACAATAGCAGGTATTTCGCCGTTGTAAATCCATTCTTCCGGATTGGCATCATAATTCCAAACCTTCTGTTTGAACGTTTCAACAGTGAGATATTCGGGTTTTCCCGGCTCGGGTGCGTTGGTTTTCAATGCAGGTTCATTTTTGATATCCATAGTAGTTTTGCCTTGCCTGTCAGGTGTCTGATTACAGGAAACTATAGCCAGGATAAGGCCTGTCCATAACAAATTCAATGCTCTGTTCATCTCTGGAAAGTTTTAGTTATTGTTTACTGATCTTTTCTATTGCCCAGCAAAAACTCATCTATCACCTGTTTATATGTCTCTTTTGGAAGTGCGCCAGTCGACATCTGGGGTTTGCCTTTCATGGGTACAAAAAGAACGGCAGGTATACTTCTGATGCCAAAGATCCGGGATAATTCCCGTTGCTTTTCAGTATCCACTTTATAAACATAAATCTGATCTTTATATTCATTTGCCAGTTCGTCCATAATGGGCGCTACCAACCTGCAGGGTCGGCACCAGTCAGCGTAGAAGTCAATGATGGCAGGTTTGTCACCTTCGAACACCCATTCTTCAGTGTACTTTTCGTAATTGAATACTTTTTGCTTAAAAGTCTCTTCTGTCAGTAGTTCAGGTTTTACCTGATTTGCATCCTGGGCCGATATATGCATTGATCCTGTAAAGAGGGCAATAAGAGTTAATCCAATGAATAATTTCATAAATTTATCTGTTAATTTTAATTTGTCTAAAACGGTGCAAAAATAAAAAAAATTATTAAATGTATCGCTTGAGTATCACTTTTTTTATTTTTGCAGTCAAAATGCATACCAATGTCATGGTGTCATGTTTTTATCAGTTAATGAATGAAGCATCTGAGGCTAATAAATATTAGTTTTTCTGAATTCGAAGGTGTTTTTGACACAGAGGAAAAGTGTTTGGAATACCTTGCATCTGTCAAATGGAAAGAGGGTTTTGTCTGCCAAAAGTGCGGACATGAACATTTTTGCAAAGGGAGTAAGCCTTATGCCCGGAGGTGTACAAGGTGTAAAACACAGGAATCTGCAACTGCCAATACGCTCTTTCACAGATGTAAAATCCCCTTACCCACTGCATTTAAAATATCATATATGGTGTGCAGGAATCAGGAATTGTCTTCACAAAAAATTTCAGAGACACTGGATTTAAGAAAAATGACCTGTTGGAAATTCAAAAAGAAAATTGCCGATTGTCTTGAGTCACGTGATGACCTGAGGATTGAAAATAATCGGAACTGGGTGAGTGTTATTTTGGGTAATTAACCGAAAAGCGCCGTTATTGTTATAACGACGCTGTTCGGATGAAAAAAATTACCAATTTATCCTGTGTTAAAAACGTCTATTGAAATCAGTTATTGCCAGATCTGCATCTTTTTTAATTTTTTTTTACAAACCAGATGGATATGGCTAAACAATCATTAAAGTGCTTGATTCATAAATATTTATAGAGTTCAAAGATTTTCATTTTGTTGCATCATCTCTTCAAATTCCCTGATCAATTCCTCAGGTGATTTTCCCAAATTCCGGATACAAATTACGGCATCATCAGCAAATTCATCTTCCGGATACTTGAAGAGAAATTCTTCATAAAATTTTCTTGCTGCAACCAGGTCTTTCAGATCATTTTCGTAAATAAAGGCTTTAAGAAAAAGGCATTGGGGCACTTTTTCAAATGCCGGATATTCACGCATGATTTGATCAAAGATTTGAATGGCCTGCCTGGGTTTATTCAGGTTCATCGACATATCGCCTGCCTTAAACAACATCATAGGGGCTTCCGCATCATCAGGGAATTCTTCAGCATAAGCAATATAGAGATCAATTAATTGAATAGCGTTTTCCCGGTTAATCATCCTCGTCTCATCTGAAAAAAGACTGTTTTCCATCTCCTCAATTTCAGCCTTGGCAACTTCTTCCGGGGAAGAGGTTGAACAGGAGGTGAAGATTAGCAGTCCGCAACTCAGGAATAAAAGGGTAAATGTTTTTTTCATAATTCAATCTTTATTTAGTTACTACTTTCCTTCCTCTTTTTTTTTGACCTGGAAAGATCATCTTATACTCAACCTGGATCTTTCCCTGTGAAATATCCTGAAGCCTTTTCCGGAGAAGAACTTTCCGGATGCTGTTCACACGGTCTACAAACAAAATACCTTCCAGATGGTCGTATTCATGCTGAATGATCCTTCCCATAACACTGGAGTAAGTCTCATCATGGAAATTCCAATGCTCATCAAAATACTGAATCCTGATGAATTGTTTTCTAACTACATCCTCCCTGATGTCGGGAATACTCAGACAACCCTCATTGAATGTCCATTCATCACCCCCTTCCTCAATGATGTAAGGGTTTATAAAAACTTTTTTAAATCCTTCGGCTTCAGGAATATCATCGGCAAAAGGGTTGGCATCTATTACCATGAGTCGAATGGACAGATTGACCTGGGGGGCAGCCAAACCTACTCCGGATGATGCGTACATGGTTTCAAACATATCATGGATCAGCAGATCAAGGTTGGGGTAATTCCTGTCAATCTCCGCAGCTACTTTGCGCAGGGTAGGGTGTCCATATGCTACGATAGGCAATACCATTTTTAAAAACTTTACTGGCCGGTAAATTCCATGTAGGATTGCAGAATTAACACAGCACTGATTTTGTCAATGTTTTCTTTATTTTTCCTCTCTTTTTTCTTCATGCCTCCTTCAACCATAGCCCTGATGGCAATTTTTGATGTGAACCGCTCATCATAGCGCTCCACAAGCAGACCAGGAAACATCTTTTTCAACTTCCTGATAAACGGTTCGATGTAGTTAACTGTTTCTGATGCCTGATTGTTCATTTGTTTAGGATCACCAACAACGATGCAGCCAACATGCTCATTTTTCAGGTACTGACCAAGAAAATTAAAAATGTCCCTGGTCTGCACAGTAGTCAATGCTGTTGCAATGATCCTGTTTTCATCTGTAACTGCCAGTCCAACCCTTTTCAGTCCATAATCAATTGCAACAATCCTGCTCATATTTTTAGCCCTATTAAGGGTTGCTTATTCTGCAAATTTAAGCATAAGTTTACTTGCAGCATAAAAATATCTACTTTTGAATATTAAAAAAGTAAGATGAATCCTGAATGGAGGTATTTGATTGAGGAGGCCTGGGATGACAGATCCTGTCTTGAAAAACAAGATTATCAGCAGGCCATTGAACTGGTCATTGAGGCATTGGATCATGGAAAAATGAGGATTGCAGAACCTTTGGGAGAGAAATGGGTCCTGCATGAATGGATTAAAAAAGCTGTCATTCTTTACTTTCCAATCCGGAAAATGGAGACTATAGCCATTGGTCCTTTTGAGTTTTACGATAAAATAGGACTAAAAAGGGGTTACAAGGAGTTGGGTGTTCGGGTTGTACCTCATGGTATTGCCCGTTATGGTGCCTATATTGCCAGGGGAGTCATCATGATGCCATCTTACGTGAACATTGGCGCTTATGTTGACACTGGAACAATGGTTGATACCTGGGCTACTGTCGGGTCATGCGCGCAGATCGGGAAAAATGTCCACCTGAGCGGCGGAGTTGGAATCGGTGGTGTTCTTGAGCCTGTCCAGGCAAATCCGGTCATCATAGAGGATGGATGTTTTATTGGCTCCCGGTGCATTATAGTCGAAGGTGTTCATGTGGAGAGAGAGGTTGTTTTGGGTGCAAATGTTGTGTTGACAATGTCAACCAAAATCATTGATATTACAGGATCACAGCCCATTGAAATGAAGGGGAGAATACCCTCACGCAGTGTAGTGATTCCCGGCAGTTACCCCAAAAAGTTTCCTGCTGGAGAATTCCATGTGCCCTGCGCACTTATCATTGGAAAACGAAAAGCCTCTACTGATCTGAAAACATCACTTAATACAGCATTGAGGGAATATGACATCCAGGTATAATAAATCTGCACTTAAGAAATTTCTTATCATTCAAACCGCATCGATCGGGGATGTGATCCTTGCAACACCAGTACTGGAAAAGATTCATCGTTTCTGTCCTGAAGCCACGATTGATTTTTTATTGAAAAGAGGGAATGAATCCCTTTTTGAAGGACATCCCTTCATCAGGCGGTTGCTTATCTGGAATAAATCGGAGAAGAAGTATGCCAATTTCAATGCAATTGTCAGGGAGGTACGAAATAATAAATATGATGCAGTGATCAACCTGCAAAGATTCGCTTCAACAGGGCTGTTAACAGCTGTTTCAGGCGCAAGGTATAAAGCAGGTTTCAATAAAAATCCTTTTTCAAAGTTCTTCACGGTCAGGGTCAGACATATGATCAAGACTGGGGAGAACCATGAAATCCAACGAAATTTGTCACTCATTGAACCGTTAACCGATAGCTCTGTTGTCCTGCCAGTTCTTTATCCCGGGCCGGGCCACGTCGCCCTCATGTCGCAGTACAAAACCGTGAAATATATTACCATCTCTCCTGCATCGCTTTGGTTCACGAAACAATATCCGCCAGAAAAATGGATTGAATTTGTGCTCAGAGTAGATCCTCATATCAGAATTTATTTTTTGGGTTCGAAAAAAGATCACCAAATTTGCCAACGGATTGTGCAGGATTCCGGCCATAATAACTCTATGATTCTTGCCGGGACCATTGGTTTTCTGGAAGCAGCGGTATTGATGAAAGACGCTTCAATGAATTATATGAACGACTCGGCTCCACTGCACATGGCATCTGCGGTAAATGCTCCGACCACAGCCATATTTTGTTCAACCATTCCAGGTTTCGGATTTGGTCCGCTGGCAGTGGACTCCACGGTTATTCAATCCAGCGAAGCATTATCGTGCCGTCCATGTGGGTTGCATGGCAGGAAAAAATGTCCGGAGGAACATTTTAAATGCGCTCTTTCTATTAAAACCGATGAATTGTTAAAAAGATTAACTTAAT
This sequence comes from Bacteroidales bacterium, assembly GCA_047920975.1. GTDB lineage: Bacteria > Bacteroidota > Bacteroidia > Bacteroidales > JAADJA01 > JAADJA01. The sequence goes on from JBLRXC010000027.1 coordinate 20,018, forward strand.
GTCAGAGGATATCAACAAAGCGGTAGCTGTTTTGAGGGCGGGAGGTGTAATTCTTTACCCCAGTGATACAGTCTGGGGGCTGGGATGCGATGCCACAAATTTTAAAGCTGCACAAAAAGTTTACAAAATCAAGGGAAGAACTATAGCCGCAAGTTTTATTGTTTTGCTGGATGCTGTTGAGAAAATCACGGAATATGTGAAAGAGGTTCCCGATATTTTATGGGATCTTGTGGATAGTTTTGATTTTCCTACCACCATCATCTATCCCCATGCAAAAAAACTGGCTAAAAATGTAATCGCACATGATGGTACAATTGCAATTAGGATAGTAAAAGATGGATTTTGTCACGAAATGATCAAAGCTTTTGGAAAACCAGTTGTTTCTACATCTGCAAATTTCACAGGAGAGAGAGCTCCGGTTTTATTCAGGGAAATCTCACCATTATTGATTCAGAAGGTAGATTATACAGTTATTACAGGCAGGAGTGTATTGGCCAGGGCAAAACCATCAACCATCATCCGATTGAAATCAAGTGGCGAATTTGATATTATTAGGGATTGAAAAATGGCCATGTGATAATGTCATGAAAATAGGATATGTTCAATTTAACCCGGTATTAGGTGATCCTGAGCTCAACTGTTCAAAGCTGAAGGAACTTTTATCAGAAACTGATGAAGCCGATCTGGTCGTATTGCCGGAATTGGCCAATTCAGGATACAATTTCCGATCACGGGGTCAGGCTGTTGCCCTTTCTGAAACGATTTCCGGGAGTTCATTTGTGGAGTTTATCGCCGAAATTGCCCAGATGAAAAACCAGTATATAGTTTCGGGAATTCTTGAAAGGGATGGAGCCAAGTTGTTTAATACCGCCTTTTTGGCCGGACCCAAAGGTTATATGGGCAAATACAGAAAATTACATCTGTTCTGGAATGAATTTGACTTTTTCGAGAAAGGCAACCTGGGGTTACCTCTTTTTGATATTGGCCATTGCAGGATTGGAATCCTGATCTGTTTTGACTGGATTTTTCCTGAAGTTTGGCGCATACTGGGCTTGAAAAGGGCGGGTGTAATTTGTCACCCTTCCAATCTGGTATTGCCCTATGCCCAGCAGGCAGTCCCGGTTCACGCCATGATGAACCGCTATTTCGTGATTACTGCCAATCGCTATGGTACCGAAGGAGAGGTCACTTTCAGCGGGAGGTCATTCATCAGTGATCCATTCGGACAGATCATTCGCATGGCTCCTCCTGAAACTGATGAAGTTGGAATTCAGGAAATTGATTTAAGAAGTGCCATCGAAAAAAATATTACCCCCCGCAATCATCTTTTTCAGGATCGCCGGCCGGATCAGTATACTGAAATTATTATTTGAGAGAAATATTTAAACCGTTTTGACAGATTTTTGTTGTGATGAAAGTACTCCTTGTGGGGAGTTGGAATGGTATAGAAAATATAGCGTTGTTTAAAAAGTGTTAATTTTGCAGCACTTTTAATTTGCTGATGAGATTTTCATAAATGTCAAAAATAAAGAAATACAGTATAGACGAGACACCCAAAGAGACCTTGAAGCGTTGGTATTACCTGATGACTTTGGGCAGAATTCTTGACAACAAAGCGCCGAACTATCTGAAGCAGGCCCTGGGATGGTCATACCATGCGCCCTATGCTGGTCATGACGGCATTCAACTTGCTATTGGTCAGGTCTTTGACAGGGAGACTGACCATCTTTTTCCTTATTACCGTGACATGCTCACCAATATTTCAGCAGGCCTCACTGCAGAGGAGATCATTCTGAACGGCATATCCAAGGATGGTGATGTAGCAGGAGGTGGAAGGCACATGTCAAACCATTTTGCAAAACCAGCATGGAACATCCATAATGTATCATCTGCCACAGGGAACCATACTTTGCATGCCACCGGAGTTGCACGTGCCATTAAGAAATATGGCGCCAGGGGAGTAGCAATCAGTTCACAGGGAGAGTCTTCCACTTCAGAGGGTTATGTTTATGAAGCCATCAATGGAGCAAGCAATGAAAAGCTTCCGGTGATTTTTGTTTTTCAGGATAACCGTTACGGAATATCAGTTCCTAAGAAAGATCAGACAGCGAACCTGAAGGCTGCAGATAATTTCAGAGGCTTTAAAAACCTAAAGATCCTTTTCTGTGACGGAAAAGATGTTATTCAATCCATGAATACCATGCTGGAGGCCAGGAGAATTGCTGAGGAAGACAAAATACCCGTCATTGTTCATGCTTCTGTTGTAAGAATGGGTTCGCATTCAAATTCGGATGACCACACCTTGTACCGCGATGAAAATGAGCGTCACTGTGTGAGGGCAGCTGACCCATTGATCAGGTTCAAAAAAATATTGGTGGCGGCCGGCAGGTTCAATGAAAAAGAACTGGATGCCATTGATGAGGAAGCCAGACAGGAGGTATCCAAAGCGCATAAAAAAGTTTTGAAGGCGCCGGATCCCAAACCCGGATCTGTTCATGAATTTGTTTTACCTGAGGCCTATCAATCAGAAAAATATCCCGGAGGATTACACAATGAAGAAGGTGAAAAAATCAAATTTATCACGGCATTAAATGAAACGCTCAAGGCTGAATTCAGAGAAAATCCGGATACTTTTTTGTGGGGGCAGGATGTTGCACATAAAGAAAAAGGAGGCATTTTTAATGTTACCAAAGGGATGCAACAGGAGTTTGGAATAGACAGGATTTTCAATGCCCCAATAGCCGAAGATTTCATTGTCGGTACAGCCAATGGCATGAGCCGGTTCGATAAAAAAATCAGGATAGTAATCGAAGGGGCTGAATTTGCTGATTATTTCTGGCCAGCCATGGAGCAGTTCGTTGAAATGACCCATGAGTACTGGAGAACAAAGGGTCAGTTTGCGCCCAACGTGACCATTCGTCTTGCTTCAGGTGGATACATCGGAGGCGGACTTTACCATTCACAGACAACCGAAGGAGCCATGACCACATTTCCCGGTATACGGGTGGTTTATCCTTCCTTTGCCGACGATGCTGCAGGATTGCTGCGTACAAGCATCCGTTCAGAAGGACCAACGCTCTTCCTTGAGCCTAAAGCTCTTTATAATGATCCTAAAGCAATGGCAGTGGTACCCTCCGATTTTACCGTCCCTTTCGGTAAGGCACGCGTTCGCCGGGAGGGAACTGATCTGACGATCATTACTTATGGTAATACAACCCATATGTGCCTGGCGGTTGCTGATAAGATTGACCAGGAAAAGAGTGCTTCTGTCGAGGTCATTGATCTGCGTTCATTGATCCCGCTGGATACAGAAACCATTTTGAGCTCAGTGAAAAAGACCGGGAAGGCGCTCGTAGTCCATGAAGATAAGGTCTTTGGAGGTTTTGGCGGAGAAATTGTTTCGGTGATCAATGAACATGCGTTTGAGTACCTTGACGGACCAGTCAGACGGGTAGGATCCATCTTCACTCCGGTCGGATTTAACCGGATACTGGAGGAGGCTATTTTACCCAATGTTGATAAGATATATAAAGCAGCTAAAGAAAGTCTGGCATTTTGACCTCAGGTTTACAGGTAAAACAATTTTTGCCCTGCCTTTGCGGGGGGCAGTATGTGCGGTTTGAATTCCGGTCCGGGTTCAATGGATATCTTTCTTACTTTTACCCCCGAAAAACAGAATTCGTTCGATGAATAAAATGAATCATCCGGTCTGGGGGTTATTAGTCAGCACTGCATTCATCATCCTCCTGCTCGAGATTTCACCGTATATCCTGGGAAAAGTAATTCTTGGCAACCCTTTTTCAAGGAAGGAGCTGAAAAAAGAACTGCAGGTTGCTCCCGGAGATTTCTTTTATAATACCGATAAAGACAGCCTAAACGGTCATCAGGGGCAATATCTTGGTGATCATCTCCTGCATCCCTATATGGGTTTTGTTGGGGTACCCCGCACCGGATATAACCGGTTTGGGTTTCCGGGGGATGAACCCATCCTGAAAAGATCGAATGATCAGGTCAACATTTGCTTAACAGGGGGTTCTGTTGCCATGCAATTGTTCAGATTCTCCAAGGAAAGGATAACAGAATATCTGGCGCTTGATCCTTCTTTGGCCGGGAAAAAGATAAATATCAGTTTAATGGCCCTTGGTGGTTTTAAGCAGCCTCAGCAATTGATATCCCTGAATTACCTGATGGCATTGGGTGCACAGTATGATGTGGTTGTGAATCTGGACGGATTTAACGAGGTTGTTTTACCCTACAGTGACAACCTTCCCTTTGGGGTATATCCATCCTACCCCCGGCACTGGAACATATATTCACGGAAAAGCCTTAAACAGGAGGTGATTTTTCACATGGGAAAGCAGTTTGATGTTAGGGAAAGGAGAGAAAGTACAAGGAAAAAACTTGCGCATTCGTTGCTGCGCCACAGCAATTTTATGTTATTTCTATGGAAATTGTCGGATATCAATAAAAACAATCAGTTTTTGGTGGCTGAATCCGCTTTGAGAGGTGCATTGGAGCAGTCAGATTCAGATTTTCAGTCAACCGGCCCCTCAGAGACAGTCACCGATACCCTGAAATTTTTCAGTGATCAGGTTGCCCTTTGGGCAAATGCTTCTGCCCAAATGGCAGCACTTGGAGAAGGCATGGGATTTCACTATCTCCATTTCCTTCAGCCTAATCAATATGATGAAGGTTCCAGGCAATTAACTCCGGAAGAGATGGTGCAGGCTTTTGAATCAGGCCCATTTGCATATAAAGATGCTGTTATTGCAGGCTATCCGCTGTTAAGGAAAGCAGGTGAAGGGCTTATACAAACCGGGGTATATTTTGTGGATCTTACCGGAATGTTCACTGATGAGAAGCGTACTGTTTATGCTGATAAATGCTGTCATTTCAATCAGCTGGGTAATGATCTTTTGGCAGATTCCATTGCATTTCATATTGTAAGGAAGATGCGTGGATCATGATCAGCGCCCAAAAGATTTGTAAACATCATTTGTTTGTTGATATATAAAAGAGGATTATTATTCAATAGTTTAATTCATATGTTTCAAGCCATAATCTTTTTATAGGTCTTTAATAAAATCGCAATGAATTTGAAGAGAATAAAAGAGGTCATTCTTTCATTAAATCCCAAGACGATCTATTTCAATTTTAAATATTTTCCTTTCAGGGTGGCTATTCAGCTTCCTGTTTTCGTAGCATTCAGAACCTACCTGTTTAAAACCGGTGGTGAAATTCACATACACGGACCTGTTCACCCCGGCATGATCAGGATTGGTTATGGAGAGGTCGGAATTTTCGACAATAAAAAAAACAGAGTCATTTGGGAATTACAGGGGCAGTTGCATTTTCACGGGACAGCTATTATCAAGTTTGGGTCAAAGATCAGCGTCGGGCCTGATGCTGAACTTCACATTGGTGATGGCTTCAGAATATCCCCCAAAAGTGCGATTGTATGTCTGAAAAAAATAACCTTTGGCAGCAACGTGCGGATATCATGGGAAACTTTTGTCATAGATAGCGACTTCCATAAGATCATAAATCTTGAAGGTGATGTTCTCAACCATCCAAAAGAGATCACGATAGGCAACAATGTCTGGATAGGCATGCGCGCAACCATTATGAAAGGAACATGCATCAGCGATCATGTAGTGATCGGTGCCGGTTCTTTTATCAATAAAAAAATAGACGGGTCATACCAGATCATTGCAGGTCATCCGGCCAGGGTTGTTAAGGAAAATGTAACCTGGCAGGCTTGATTTATGGATTTTCTCTGGGAACTCCCTGGTTTTTATTCGCCCGCTTGCGGTCATTTTCACCCAGTAAAATCTTCCTGATCCTGTACGTTTTTGGAGTCACTTCAAGATACTCATCTTCCTTCATATACTCAAGGGCTTCTTCAAGACTAAACTTTACCGGTGGGGCAATCCGCATTTTTTCATCGGATCCTGAAGCCCGCATATTGGTCAATTTCTTGGTTTTGGTAACTTTCACCGTCAGGTCATCTTCTTTATTATTCTCCCCAACTACCATTCCTCCATATACTTCCTCACCGGGAGCAACAAAAAAACGACCCCTGTCCTGAAGTTTATCAAGTGCATAGGCCACTGCTGTCCCTTCCTCAATGGCAATCAGGGATCCATTTCGTCTGACGGGAAGTTCTCCTTTCCAGGGCATATAGGCTTTGAACCGGTGAGCCATGATGGCTTCACCTTCTGTAGCTGTTAAAAGCCTGTTTCTTAGTCCGATAAGTCCCCGTGCCGGGATCTCAAACTCCAGATTGATCCGGTCACTTTTTGGTTCAATTTTGTGGAGTTCACCTTTCCGCATCGAGACAAGTTCTATCACTTTTCCACTAAAAGTTTCGGGGACATTTATCGTGAGAATTTCTATCGGTTCGTGTATTTGACCACCTATCTCCCGGGTCAGCACACGGGGTTGTCCCAGTTGAAGTTCATAACCTTCCCGACGCATGGTTTCAATCAGAATAGAAAGGTGGAGGATGCCACGACCGTAGACCGTAAACGCATCTGCTGAATCGGTTGGGACAACCTGCATGGCAAGATTTTTCTCGGTCTCTTTCATCAGGCGGTCCTTCAGATGGCGTGATGTAACAAATTGACCGTCTTTGCCATAAAACGGAGAATTATTGATCGTGAAAAGCATGCTCATGGTCGGTTCATCTATGGACATGGATTTTAAACCTTCGGGAGTTTCAAAATCAGCAATAGTGTCGCCAATATCAAATCCCTCTATACCAAGCACCGCAACAATTTCTCCTGAACGAACAGGTGTTTTCATTTTTTCTTTACCCAACCCTTCAAAAACATACAATTCTTTGACCCTTGTTCTGAAAATAGTACCATCTTTCTTGACAAGTGATACCGGTTGACCCCAGTTTATCGTTCCGCGGCTGATACGGCCTACTGCAATTCTGCCAACGTACGATGAGTAGTCGATGGATGAAATTTGAAGCTGTAACGTACCCTCCTGATGTCTTCTCACCGGTATGTGTTCCAGAATGGTGTCGAGGAGGTAACTTACGTCTTCAGCCGGTTTATCCCATGCCTGTCCCATCCAGCCTGCTTTGGATGAGCCAAATACAGTCGGGAAGTCAAGCTGGTCTTCAGTTGCTTCAAGACTGAACATAAGTTCCAGCACTGCATCCTGAGCCCAAACCGGATCGCAATTGGGTTTATCTACTTTGTTGATCACGACGATGGGTTTCAGGTTCAGTTCTATGGCTTTTTGCAGAACAAAGCGGGTTTGCGGCATGGGACCTTCAAAGGCATCCACTACCAAAAGGACTCCATCGGCCATATTGAGTACACGTTCAACTTCGCCACCGAAATCAGCGTGGCCGGGTGTGTCAATGATGTTGATCTTTGAGTTTTTATACCTCACCGAAACATTTTTGGAGAGGATGGTAATACCCCGTTCACGTTCAAGATCATTGCTGTCGAGGATCAGATCTCCCATATCCTGGTTATCCCTGAACAACCTCACCTGATGAAGGATACGGTCGACCAGAGTGGTTTTACCATGGTCAACGTGAGCAATGATGGCAATATTTCGAATGTCTGTCATGTGGTTCTAATTACAAAAATGGGTGCAAAAGTAGTTCAAAGCACTGAACTATCCGGGCCTGAATAAAATTTCACTTCCATGCCTGCAGTGTGAATGCTTCAGGAAGTTTTGCGATTCAGATTTAGTCTAACTCCTCTGGCAATAATTCCCTGAACTTCCGGTCGCTAAAATATGCCCAAATTCCAACCAGGGCTATAATCGCAATGGTATAATATACGAATGACGGCACCGGAAGCGGATCGCCGGCAGCATAAGAATGCAATCCGGAGAGATAATAATTCACACCGAAATAGGTCATGATGACGGAACCAAAACCAATCAATGAAGAAAAACTCAGGGCAAAATTGCCTCTGAATCCGGGGATGAATCTCATATGCAAAATAAATGAATAGACCAACACTGTAACCAGTGCCCAGGTCTCTTTTGGGTCCCAGCCCCAGTAGCGGCCCCATGATTCATTTGCCCAGACACCACCTAAAAAGGTTCCGATCGTGAGCATGAACAACCCGATAACAAGGGTCATCTCAATGATGTATCCAAGTTCGGTGATTGTAAGGTTGAGGCGAATATGGTTCTTTCGTGTTTTTAGGTTGATAAGCAAAAGGTTAAAAAAACCCAGCAGCGCTCCCAGGGCAAGAAATCCGTAACTGGCAGTGATGATCGCCACGTGGATGATCAACCAGTAGGAGTCGAGTACAGGAACCAATGTGGTGATTTCCGGATCCATCCAGTTAAGGCCTGCCACTGCAAGGGTCAGTGAAGCAAGCAATGCAGTAACAGCAAGGGTTATCGGCGATCGCCACATGAATATTAACCCCGACAATATGGTTGCCCAGGCAATGTAGATCATAGATTCATAGCCATTGCTCCATGGTGCATGGCCTGAAATACTCCAGCGGATGATCAGTCCGGCCGTGTGCATAAGAAAGAACAGAAAGATCAGGACTGAAGCAATCCGCATCAGGAGGTTGAGTTTTATCTTTGGATTCAGAATATGGGAAAAGTGCATAACCAGGAGAATGAACCCAACCAGTCCGTAATAGGAGGTAAGTCGTTTGAAAAAGTTTATCCTGTTGTAGAGGAGTTCCCGGTTCACTTTTGAAGGGGAGGGCATAACCTCCTCACCATATTTTCGCTGAAACTTCATGATATAATCCAGGTGTTCATCGGCAGATTCCCAATTGCCCGATGCCACCGCTTTTTCAATTTCGTTGAAATACATCGAGAGAATTCCTCTTACAAAAGCAGATTCTTCTTCATTAGTGAATTTATCAAATTGAGAGGCGTTTACCCACTTGTTGTTTTCATCACCCGGTATGGGGAAAATATTCAGAAATAAACCTGTGTAAACCATGTAGAAAATATTAACCCGTTCATCGACCTTGATAATCTCCTGATCAAATTTGCTTTGTTCAGCAGGTTTTTTAGCATAGGCTTTTTCTACATATTCTCCCAATTTATATCCCTCGCCGGTTCTGAGGCTGACGATTTGGCTAAAAGAGGCAATTCGGCCATCAATACCCAGTATTTCTTGAATCTGGGGATGGTTAACCCTTATCATGGGCACTTTATCCCATGTTTCAGGGAATGCCATGATACCCAAAAATACCTGATCCGGATTTTGTCCGTCAAAGATCGTTTTTCTTGAAACCTTCCTGAGCACTTCTGCTGCCTGTGTATTGATGGGTTTGATCCTGCCCCGGTGATCCTGTATCAGCAGACGGCCGAACCTCTCTGCATGCTCTTTTTTTATCACCGGAACTGACAGTTCTGAAAGGTCACTGGCCAATGCAGTTGATTGGCTGGCAGTCATCATCCCCAATGTCAGCATGATTGCGACAAGTGCTTTTCTTGAATCCTGGAGTCTAGATGATAAACGGGTGAGTACCCGGATCCTTCCGTTTTTCCAGAAAAGTGCAACGATCATACCGAGGGTCATCAGGAAATATCCCAGGTAGGTAACAATGGTTCCCATTGAATCCCTGTTGACAGAAAGAACGGTGCCCTTCTCATCCTTGTCGTAGGATGACTGAAAAAACCGGTAACCACCATAATTCAGTACGTTATTCATATATATCCGGTAGGGTTTTTCAAGACCTTTCCGTTCATCAATCAATACTACTTCGCTGGCATAAGAGGAGGGGCTGTTGGAACCAGGATAGCGTTCTAACTGAAACTCTTCAAGTTTAAGTGAAAAAGGCAAATGGAGTACTTTGGAACCATACGACATGGTCACTTTAACACCGCCTACCTCTGCATGAACCGGGTTTCCGGCAAGTCCTTTACCGCCGAAAACAGGCATTTCGGTTGATTCTTCACCCACTGTAACCCTCGCGATGAGTGCATCAGCATAAAACATTCCATCATGACCATCGGTGCTGACAAGCTTTTTAACAGCACTCTGGTAAAAATCTTTCAGTACAACAGTGATATTACCAAAGCTATAAAGTGACCGATGAAGGAAACGGTGAATGGTGTCCGGTGCCAGTATCTCCGTAACCCCAGCCATCATATTTGTGAAATTTACCGAATCATCTGATTGAAAATAGAGATTGTCACCGTCAGAGAATAATCTAAAACCGGCTGGTGCAGTTGTGTCTTCATAGGCAAATGTAATTCCGTTGAAAATTTTGGATTGCCCCTGGTTCAGATATAAATTCTGCCTTCCACTTTGTCCGCCTGAAAGTACCAGCCATATCATCGGTTCACCTCCGGGTTCTTCAACATACGTTTCAGCAGCTTTGGTGATATAATCAACAACAGTTACCTGGATTTTCTTGTCCGGTGTGTGGAGCGTTTTTTTGAATTTTTTAACATTAACAGGTGATGCAAGAACTTTTTTGTGTTCATATGCCTGGGATAATCCATCATCAGCCCAAACCCTTATGTATGTATCATCAGAAATAAATTCATTGGTTGTTTGTCCTTCCCTGATGCCCATCATTCCTTCATATCCAATATACCGGGTAATCGCTGCACCGATAAAAATGACAAGGAAAGCAACATGAAACAAGAGTATGGGCCATTTGTGCCTGAGGTGCATCTTGTGCTTGAAAATGCTGCCTGTCATGTTAATGGCTAACAACAACAGCAGTATTTCGAACCATTTGGCATTGTATATTTTGGCTTTTGCGGTTATGGTACCAAAGTCATTCTCTATAAACGTAGCAAACCCGATGGCAATAGCAAAAAGGATTAGCAGCATCCCTGTGAGCTCCATCGAAAAGAGCATATTTTTGAATTTTCGCATAGATTGTTTTTTTAAGCGGCAAAGATAGAATTTATACATAAAGAAACATCTATATAATTTGAATAAGTTTAACTTTTAGGGGCTTTCTCTTCATGCTGGCCTTCAGCTTATTCAAAACCTATATTGAAAAATTATTTTTGATAGCGCTATGTTTATAACAGGATAATATTGTAAAAAAATTATGATTACATTTGACCCCTCAACCTTATAAATGCAGTTATGAAACTACACATGTTTTGTAAATATGTTGGACTGGCAGCAGGTACTGCCGGTGGATTACTGATTCTATTGGGAATCATTGGTTTTTTTGCCGGTGAAATTCTGGGTGTCAGGAATTATATGACATTTTTCTGGTTTTCACAACCCATATTTTTGCTGGCCATTTTTGGAATGGTCACCCACATTGGCTGCAGGGAACATTGCGACTGCGAAGAGAAAAAATAATCATTCCCGTTTTTGCATTCTGAATGTTACAGCCCTCAGGCCTGAACCGGTTTTTTTTATAGAGGACCAGCAGGTGTACGTTGCTGTTGAAAATTTCTTTTAAAATAGGAAACCTGCAGAGCATTGCTGCTTGATATCCTCTAAAGAATATGTCCGGATTAATGCGAAGACCAATTGATTTTTATCCGGTGAAGTCATCAGATTCAGATTGTAAAAGCGAAATCACAGCCTTTTTCTCCTTTCTTTGAATTTCCGGAATTTTTGAGCGTTGTTAAAAACC
>JBLRXC010000028.1:0-31416 GCA_047920975.1 Bacteroidales bacterium
GTCAGGAACAAGTGTGTCGTTCGTAGTCAATTCAATATCATGGTCGATCATCTGTAGTTCTCTTTCGGTTTCTGACAAGCTATTGGCCAGCGAAAGCAACCCGATTTCCTTCTGTAAAATGCTGTTCAACCGCTCACTCTCAAACAATCGCCTCAATACATTGATTTTAAATGCAGTGTCTTCCTGATTGATGATGTTGTAGTTAATGAATACGCGTTTATCAATCATTGTTTCCTGTGGTTGTCCATCCGGGATGTTTGTGTCCGCTTCGGGCGTCAAAATAGTATCAAAAACAGAAGTAAATGATTCGTCTAAGGTAACCGTTCCATAAGTATGGATTTTAGGAGCTTTGAAGGTCATATCACGCTGCGCAAAACTGAATCGCAGTCCTGCTCCATGATAGATGTAAGTATCATACTTATTCTCACTTCCCCGCTTTCTGTTATCCTGTGTAACGGGTAAACCGGATGGGTTTGAAGCATACTGCTGTTCCGATCCGGTATATTCAACCGGATAGTCGCCACTGACATCATCCAGGTGGTCAGAGAAAGCTCTTTTAAATTCGCTGTGCACGAAAAGCTCAAACTGATAGGAGAGCCTGAATCTCAAACCCAGTCCGAGGTTCGCATAAAATTCATTGTTTCTGTAATTCATATCCTCGGTGAGCAGTTGTTGCACATCGGTTTCAAACTTGTAATTGTTGATCTTCCCCGGCTGGCTGTAGTCGTATGGATTGCCATTTTCATCATAGAGATCGGCTTTGGTGGAGAACCACATATAGCCAAATCCCACCGAAAAATAGGGAGCCAGGAATGCATCGCGTTTCAAGAACCGATGATTGTCTGTTCTGAAAACCAAAGCCAGTCCGATATCATTTACCTCTGTTCTGAAATTCAGGGCGCGTGAAAATTTGGGTGTGTCATATTTTAATTCACCATCAGGTTTGATGAACCGGTCGCTCATTGAAAAGTTGTATTTCCCGGCAGAGAGCGAAAGGCCCATGGTTGAACCGAGCCTTCTCTCAATTGAAAACATATATGAAGGGCCATCATAGTAATGGGGATTGTATTCATACAGCTTTTTGATGCCCTTGATGTCTGAAATTGAGTTGATCCTGTAAGGACTCAAATCACCGTAATAGTTTGTTATACCCGCCGAGAGGCCAATGCGCCAGTTGTAGGGGTCCATCTGTGCCTGTCCGTGTGTCAATGAAAAAATCAGCAGTATGAAAAAGATTATCCGGCTCATGTGATTTATTTTTTGCGGTTGAACCCCAGCCATACATTCATCTCTAAACTTAGCCCAAGGAATGGATAAACATGGAATTTCTCATTTTTTTCACCATTCATATTGAATGTTTCAACTGAAGTGAAAACAGTGCCTACATTGAACCGCAACACCGTTAAAACATTGTAGCCAAGCGCCAGGTATAACGGACGGTCCAGGAATATCCCCGAAACCTTGTCACCACCGTTGTTTTTCATATTGTTCAGAAAAAGGCCTGTCGATACGGATGCATTACCAAGAAACCTGGAAAAGGTCCTGTTGCCAATCTGGAAAGAAAGCCCCAGATAAGGGGAGGTGTCATAATCAAGGTCTTTAAAGCCACCACCAAAGTATGAAACCCCATAACCAAAATTCACAGGCAGGTAGGTAAAGGTTTTTTCTGTAACAGCAATAACTTCCCTCACATCGGTCAGAACCAGCATGGATTCACTCAGGTATTGGTCAATTTCGGCTTTCACCATACTCTTTAACTCACCCAGTAAGTTCATTGCATAAGTCACTTTTGCTTCCCGCTCCGACCTGCCCGACTTGAAGATATTGAATCTGGCATTGTTCATCCGAACCTCCTGCAGTTTGTCAACTTTCAGCAATACAATATCACTGAATCCCGGAAAAGGCGTCGCAATATAGTGCTCAAAGGAGGAAGTGCCATCCTTCACAATACTGTTCAGGTTGTTTACGATCACCAGTTTCGATGACATGGAGACAAACCCTTTTTTACCGGCCTCATAATTGGCATCAATGTAAGCCTGCACATTATTGTGCAGCGACTGTTGTAAGAGCAGTATCTGAGCCGGGCTGGCTCTCCTGAAAAAACTGAACAGAAAAATATACTCCTGATTGCTTCTAAGGGGTGAAGTTACCGCAACCTCGAATTTCGAAACCGGAATATCAAATGGTTGCTTCCATGTAGTCACCAGGTCCGGGGTATTTCTGATTTTGCCGCGGTGTATGTCCAGCCTGACCAACTCCACACCTTCAGGCAACAGGCCGGTAATGAAAAATATCTCCTCTGCCGGAAGTTCAACTCCCGCGTTCAAATCGTTATTGACAAGATTAAATGCAACTTTCCTGACCTGCCCTGACAGGGTTTTTGCAAACCCGACTAAAGTCAGTGCCACAAGCGCAACCATCATTAATTTTTTAAGGTGATTCATTTTATTGCAATTTTAAATATTTACCTGAAAAAACAACACAGCAAAGGTGCGACCCTTAAACATGGAAATCATTATACAATTGTTTGCAAAGGTTACATCATTCACACATCTTCAGTCGGGAGTGGTTTATTGTGCTTAATATGCCTGGAGGGCATACAAATCAATGAATTTAAGTTTCAGGTTGTGGTGGCTTTCTTTGGCTTCGCCGATTTTCGCTTCGCTCCAATTCAGATTGTATCTTTGACGTATTGATAAACAACACGCCATGGCTATTTGGTCTGTTTATCAATAGGTTAAAGCTTAAAACAGAATGGGAAAAATGAAAGATTGAAGCCTGTCTGCCCAACAAAGACAGGCTTTTCCTTTTTTAGGGCGAGGCATTCGAGTTTCAATGAATAGTTGTCTGTTGTTTTTGCAACTGCACAGATTATTGCAAATTTCATTAAAATTCTCTGCGTCTTCTCTGTGATATCTGCGGCTCATGTCCTCAAATTTTCTTTATTGACGTTAAAACAGCTCCAATTGCTGGGGTGTGCCGGGTGCGGGTGTTACTTTCATGCCATAAAAAATCTCCATCAAACCAAATTGCTTATCGGTAATAGTAAGAATACCTACGTGTCCTTTCACGGGAAGAAATTTCTTGACCCTTTTGATGTGTACTTCCTCATTTTCACGGCTCGGACAATGGCGGACATAGATGGAGAACTGAAACATTGTAAATCCGTCGCCCATAATCTCCTTCCGGAATCTGGTCGCTATTTTCCGTTCCTTTTTTAAGCTGTTGCTGGTTGGTTTGTAATAAGTCGGTTTTTCATTTTATCCCCGGTTTTTTCCTGTCAAACCCCTGGCGACCTTTGGGTTTGTGTCTGAAATGTGTTGGCCTTCCGGCAGGGCGGTCGCTCCATTCGGGGCTGGTGCCGATTTCTTCGGGGACTTTCAGCTTGATGATCTCTCTTTCGATCAGTTCTTCAATCCGTTTGAACCGTTGCATGTCATGTTCATTCACCAGAGTGAGCGCTATACCGGTCGTGTTGGCGCGTGCAGTTCTTCCTACCCGGTGTACATAATCCTCGGCATCGCCAGGAACATCGTAATTGATCACCAGGTTGATGTCCTTGATATCGATGCCACGGCTCAATACGTCAGTGGCCACCAAAACGCGGGTCTTTTTTGATTTGAACCTCGAAAGCACTTCGTTGCGCTCTTGTTGTTCAAGGTCAGACGATATACCCTCTACAGGGTATCCCTTGCCGCGCATCATCTTTACAATTTCATTCACTTTCAACTTGGTGGAAGTGAAGATGAGGATGCTGTGGTAATCGGGTTTGTCTGCAATCAGGCTGTTGATGAGGGGCGTTTTCTGGTTGTCGTATGTGAGGTAAGCAGCCTGAAGCACCCCTTCGGCCGGTTTTGACATCTGAATGCTGATTTCGGAAGGATTCATCAAAATACTCCTGGCCAGTTCCCTGATTTTTGGGGGCATGGTGGCGCTGAACATCAGCGTTTGCCTTTTGGCCGGGATATGCGATACAATTTTGTAAATATCCGGCAGGAATCCCATGTCGAGCATTTTGTCGGCCTCATCCAGTATGAGGTGCTCCACCTGATCAAATTTCACATAACCCATGTTGAGGTGGGCAATCAGTTTCCCGGGTGTAGCTACAATGATATCGTTGTCTGTAGTCAATGCTTTTCTTTCAATGTCCCAGTCGGATCCATCGCCGCCGCCATACACTGCACAGCAGGAGACCGGTATAAAATAAGACAACCCCTGTATTTGCTGATCGAGTTGCTGTGCCAGTTCCCTTGTGGGGACAATGACGAGTGTGCTGATACCATTGTTTTTACGACCGGCCAGCTTGTGCAAAACCGGCAGGACAAAGGCTGCAGTTTTTCCTGTGCCTGTCTGTGCACAGGCAATCAGGTCGCGGTTGTCCATGATCAGTGGAATAGCCTGGTCCTGAATGGGTGTGGCCTCCTCAAACCCCATGTATGAAATGGCTTCAAGCAATTCAGGCCTGAGATTGAACTCTGTAAACTTCATCTGTTTTATTTCGGATCACATAAAAAATAGGCAGCAAAATTAAGGAATATATGAAGGCAGCGTTGCGTTTGTAAATGCCAAAGTGAATACCCATGAGCCTATAAAAACAAAAACTGCTTAACCATTATACTTTCCGGTAAGTTTCTTCTGCCAATACCCAGTCTATTTCCCTTCATGAAGGGAGGCTTATTAACAAAGGAACAATGAACAGATGGTCGGTTACATGCAATGTAAACCTGAATGTTTAATTGATTTCATAACCCGGTCATTGATTAAATTGAGACCAGACCACGTTTCATGCTGAATATTTTCTGATATCTTCCATGATCTGGCTGGCAAGGTCTTGTGCGCCCTGCTTTGTTTCAGCTTCCGTGTAGATCCGTATGATTGGCTCGGTGTTGGATTTGCGCAAATGAACCCACTTCTTTTCAAAATCTATCTTAACCCCGTCAGTCAGGTTCACCTGCTCATCCTTGTATTTTTCGGCAACTTTTTGAAGAATCCGGTCTACATCAAGCCCTGGCGTCAGTTCAATCTTGTTTTTTGACATGAAATATTCAGGATAACCGGCTCGCAGTTCAGCGCAGCTCTTTCCGGATTTGGCAAGGAAGGTAAGGAACAGTGCAATTCCGGCCAGTGCATCACGCCCGTAATGAAGGGCAGGGTAAATCACACCGCCATTACCCTCTCCGCCGATCACCGCATTCACCTTCTTCATTTTCTGAACTACATTCACCTCTCCAACGGGAGCAGCAAAGTATTGACCACCATATTTATACGTTATATCTTTCAGCGCACGGGTTGAAGAAAGATTTGAAACAGTATTACCCCTGACTGATTGAAGGACATAATCTGCAACGGCTACCAGGGTGTATTCTTCTCCAAACATTTCACCCTTTTCAGTGATGATCGCCAACCTGTCAACATCAGGATCCACTACAAAACCAATATCTGATTTGGTTTTCTTTACCAGTTCACAGATTTCAGTGAGGTTTTCCGGAAGCGGTTCAGGATTGTGCGGGAATTTTCCGTCCGGCTCACAGTAAAGAAGTTCCATCTTTTTGACCCCAAGGGCTTCAAGTAATTGCGGTAATGCAACCCCTCCGGTTGAGTTCACGCAATCTATAGTAATCCTGAAGTTTTTGCGACGGATCGCTTCTGCATCCACAAGTTGCAGCTTGAGTATTTCTTCAATGTGATGATGGATCAGGTTCCTGTCCTGTCTGTATTTGCCCAACTGATGCACTGGAGCAAAATCATACTTTGCATTCTCAGCGATGGCGAGCACCTCAGTACCTGCTTCCGCTGACAGGAACTCTCCATTACAGTCCAATAATTTCAAAGCATTCCAGTGTGCAGGATTGTGACTTGCTGTCAGAATAAGGCCTCCATCGGCCTTGTGAAGCACTACAGCCATCTCAATTGTTGGGGTGGTAGACAGGCCCCCGTCGATGACATCAGCACCCATACCCATGAGCGTTCCGGTTACCAGGTTGTTAACCATGTCGCCAGAAATACGGGCATCACGTCCTACCACGATGCGGATAGATTGTTTGCCGGATTGTGTCTTGATGAAGTCAGCATAGGCTGCTGTGAATTTTACGATGTCAAGTGGACTCAGCCCTTCTCCCGCTGGTCCGCCAATGGTTCCCCTGATCCCTGAAATGGATTTGATGAGTGTCATATTGATGTGTTAATTATTCGGTGATAAAATTAAAGTTTTTAAAATTTTTTAGTTCGGTTTACTTTTTTAGTTTTGTACAAATATTTTTTCAACTGTTTTATGGATTTTTTCAACGAATTTGAAGAGGACGATCAACTGCAAACACTGGTATCCCGGTTCGACAAGATGTTGCAATCAGGTTCATACTATTTCTTTGATGTAGACGAGTTTGAGCAGGTGATCGACCATTATCTTTTCAACAATCAGTTGGACAAATCAGATATTGCCATCCGATATGCCCTGGAGCAGCATCCCCGAATTGTTTCTTTTGTGCTGAAGAAGGCACAACTGATGATCTCCAAGAACAATGTGAGCAAAGCACTTGACCTGCTGGCACAGGTTGAAGAGATGGAACCTGAAAACAATGAGATTTTTATGGCCAAAGCGGGAATCTACAGCCAGTTGAAACGCTATGAAAAGGCTATTGAGGAGTACAACAAAGCCATAAAAGAGGCAGAGGACCTGGAAGAGGTTTATACCAACATTGCTTTTGAATATGAGAATCTTGGAAAGTATGACAAGGCAATAGAGTATCTGGTGAAAACACTCGATCTGAACCCGGAAAATGAGGCCGTGATCTATGAGCTCTCCTTTTGCTATGAAATTTCGGGGAAGACAAAAGAGAGCATTGCATTCTTTGAATCATTTCTCGACAAGAATCCCTATTCAAAAGCCGCCTGGTTTAATCTGGGTATCGCGCTGAACAACAGTGAGGCCTACAAGAAAGCCCTGATGGCATACGATTATGCCATTGCGATCGATGAATCGTTTTCGTCGGCCTACTTCAACAAGGCCAATGCCTATGCCAACCTTGGTCTGTATGAAAAAGCCATTGAATTGTATCGCGATACATTTGCCTATGAAGATGAGGAGGCGATGACCTATTTCTACATCGGGGAGTGTTATGAAAAGTTAGAAGATCCGAAGAGAGCCTTGGAAAATTACCGGAAGGCACTAAATCTTGACCCTTTACTGGCAGACGCATGGGTGGGGATAGGCCTGATCTATGGTGAACAGGGAAAGAACCTGGTGGCAGCCAATCATCTTCAGAGGGCCATTGATATTGAGCCTTTGAACAGTGATTTCTGGTTTATGCTTGGAGATGTACTGACCGAATCAGGTGATATTTTAAAGGCAATTGATGCCTATGAGAAATCAGCAGATCTTGATCCTCAAAATCCGGATATCTGGCTCGATTTTTCCCATTGCTATGCGTTGGATGCTGATTTCATGGCAGCGATTGATGTACTTGACAGAGGATTTGAAAAACAAAACGACAATGCTTCCCTTCTCTACAGGAAATTTGTATATCTTCTCCGTCTGGGAAAATATAAAGAGGCCTATGGTCATCTTGAAGTGGCGTTGAATATGGATTATGATGCGCACGACGAGATCTTTTCATACGACACTTCCCTGCAAAACGACAGCAACCTTCTGCGGATCATTGAACTTTATAAAAGCACTGATTTCTGATGATTCTGAAGTTTAGAGAACCCCGGAATTAACACCTGTTTTCTTGATATGAATTATCTCTTACTTGTACTGAAAGGTATTGCAATGGGAGCTGCCAACGTTATTCCAGGTGTTTCCGGTGGAACCATTGCACTGATCACAGGAATATTTGAACGACTCATCCATGCCATCAAATCCTTTAATCTGCAAGCCGTCAGGTTGCTGTTTGCATTTAAATTCCGGGGATTTGCGAGCCATGTCGACTTTTTCTTTTTGCTGGCTGTATTTGGGGGGATCGCTATAGCCATCGTGACCCTGGCCCGGTTGTTGGGTTATCTGTTCATTCACTATCCTGTGTATATCTGGTCATTTTTCTTTGGCCTTGTACTTGCCTCTGTTTTCTTTGTCGGCAAAACCGTTTCCAGGTGGAGTACCAGTGTAATCATAGCCTTTGCTGTAGGTGCATCCATTGCATTCATTATTACTTTTTTAAAACCGGCATCTGAAAATCAAAGCCTGATCTATTTGATTATATGCGGAATTGTTGCCATGTGCAGTATGATCCTGCCCGGATTGTCAGGTTCGTTTGTGCTCATCCTGATGGGAAATTACCAATTGGTCATGATTGATGCAGTGAACAATCTTGATCTCGCTATTTTGATTCCAACTGGGATAGGAATGGTGGTCGGTTTGCTGGCTTTTTCTCACTTGTTATCATGGGTGTTCAGACACTTCCGAAACCAGACCATTTCCCTGCTCACAGGTTTTATTTTGGGTTCATTGGGCATACTCTGGCCCTGGCAAAGGATAGTTTATCTGGCAGATGAAACGGGTAATCAGGTAATCAAGAAAGGCGAGCCTGTGATCTTTCAATATGTCCGTTATTTGCCGGAAAGCATAAACCGCGAAGTGATTTTGGCTGTTATTTTTATGGTTGCTGGGATTCTTACCATCTGGGCCATTGAGAAATTTGCCGGAAAAAAAAATGAACCATCAACCTGAAAAACAATGAAGATTTTTGGTCTGATCGGTAATCCCATTGGCCACTCCCTGTCTCAGCAATATTTCAGGGAAAAATTCCGGAGGGAGCAGATCATGGATTGTACCTATGAATTGTATACCATGAACCATTTAACTGGTTTGTTGCCGCTTCTTATGCAAAGTGTTGAAATTTCCGGCCTTAATGTTACCATTCCCTTTAAGGTAGAAGTGATTGACTACCTTGATGAATTGGATGGGTTAGCCGAAGCGGTGGGAGCAGTTAATTGTATCAGCATAAACAGGCTATCCGGCAGGCCATACCTGGTGGGATACAACACCGATGTCTATGGATTTGAACAATCCATCCGTCCACGGTTAGACAGGCCCCACTTGAATGCCCTGGTTCTTGGAACCGGTGGTAGCTCAAAAGCTGTATCCTTCGCTTTGCAAAGGATGGGTATTCATGTTACAAAAGTTTCACGCTGTCCTGGGAGTGAAAATGAAATTGGATATAACAGCCTGACAGGCAACATGATGGCCCAATACACCCTGATTGTGAATACAACTCCTCTGGGTATGGCTCCCGATACGGAAAATTGCCCTCCTATTCCGTATGAGTTTCTTTCAGGAGATCATTTGTTGATCGACCTCATTTACAATCCCCTTGAAACTTTGTTCATAAAACGTGGGAAAGCATTTGGGGCAGTAGCAATGAACGGAATGGAGATGTTGTATCTGCAGGCTGAAAAATCATGGGAAATCTGGTCACGATAAATATTTTTATTTTTTTCCCGGTAGCTGATTTTTTTTAATTTTACTTGTCCATTCTCTTGTACAGAGATAGAGAGAAACAGGGGTTCGAAATTCCAAATCATTTGAATTATGACAAGCCTGAGTACCATCAATGATTTCCTCGCACAAAAACACTTAGCAATTGCCGGCGTTTCACGGAATAAGAAAAAATTCGGAAATATACTTTATGAAGCGGTAGTAGAAAAAGGTTATGAGACATATCCCATCCATCCAGTTCTTTCAGTGTATGGTGAAAAAACCTGCTATGAATCCGTTTCAGATCTCCCCGCTGAAGTAACAGCGCTTGTTATCAGTACAAAGCCTGACCAGGCGCAGATCATTGCTGAGGAAGCCATAAAAAAGGGAATCCGGTATATCTGGTTCCAACAGGGGAGTACGAACAGACAGACCTTGAAATTGATGGACGGATCATCCGCCTGTGTGATCAGTGACCGGTGCCTCCTGATGTTTCTGGATCCCGTGAAGGGCATCCACGGATTTCACAGATGGCTCAGCAAGGCCTTTGGTAATTATCCAAAATAAAAAGAGGAGGGATAGATGGTACAGGTCGATCATCAGCAAGCAGAAAGAGTTGGTCTGGTTCTGAAAGAATTCAAACCGGGCAATGATTTTCTTAGAAGAGAATTTCTAAGCTTTGATGCCGACAGGGAGACCAAATTACGCATCTATTTGCTTTCTGTTGCCATTTGCCATCAAACCCGGCATTTACATCATCCTGTCAAAAATATCTGGGGTTGGGAGCATCTGGAGTATGGATTCCTGAAGATGTTCAGGGAGGGAAATCCCTTGTTAAATCCCGGATATCTTTGTATCTGCAATGATCTGGATATCTCCTCTCTGTTGAAGGCTGCCTTTTCACCTGATGGCAAAGAGGAAAACTCCACACTGGATCGGATTGATGAGCGGCTGAAAATGCTTCAGGAAATTTGCAGGGTTGTCAAATCCAGGTATAAAGCGAGAATCTCAGCCCTAATAGACCAGTCCAGGGGGTTATTGATCAATAACGGATGTGGTTTATATGAAGTTCTGCCGCATTTTACCGCTTTTTCAGATCCTCAGAAGAAGAAGACATCTTTTTTCCTGAAACTGGCTTCTGAGGCTGGCCTTTTAAGTATCCGGGATCCGGAAAACTGCATTCCGATTATGGATTATCATATGCAAAGGGTTTTGCTTCGAACAGGTTGCGTAGAAGTCACAGACGACACATTGAGGCAAAAGCTCATAAAAAGTGAGCGCATGGTTTCTGATGAACCGGTGCGAAGTGCCTGTATAGATGCCGTTAAGATCATTGCGCAGTTCTCCGGCCATGCAATATTCGCAATGAATGACTTTCTTTGGCCTTTGGGTAGAAGTTGTTGCAGCACAACACTCTTGTGCCAGACAGGAAAATGTGCTAAATCACCCTGTACCCTGTCCACGGTATTAGGTCTTGAAAACCATGATACCTGCATTCTGGAGGATGTATGCAAGGGCCGGACAGTTGAATCATACCGGAGTCTGTTTGAACCGGTCATGGATACACACTTTTATTGATAACATTTGTTTTTTGCCCCTCCAGGCTTTATCTTTGTAAAACAAAATAAAAAATTATGGTTATTATTACAGGAGCAGCCGGCTTCATCGGAAGTTGTCTTGTAAATAAGTTGAACAACAAGGGAATGAAAGACATAGTGGTGGTGGATGATTTTACCAGTGCTGCCAAGAACAAAAATCTTGAGCACAAAGCATTCACCGAGAAAATTCACCGCGACCTTTTTTTTAACTGGCTCGAGGAAAATTATGAGAAAGTCGAATTCCTGATTCACCTGGGTGCCCGGACTGACACTGCAGAAATGAACAAGGAAATATTCGATAAACTGAACCTGAATTATTCAAAAGCAGTCTGGAATTACTGCGTATCATTTCAAATCCCCCTCATTTATGCTTCATCTGCTGCTACTTATGGAATGGGCGAATTTGGATATAAGGATGACCATCGCAACATTAAAAAACTACAACCCCTGAACCCATATGGTGTTTCCAAAAATGAATTTGATAAGTGGGTTTTGGATCAGAAAGAAACACCGCCATTTTGGACTGGTCTCAAATTTTTTAACGTGTTCGGACCCAATGAATACCATAAAAGCAGAATGGCCAGCGTTGTGTTTCACTCCTTTTCACAGATTCAGGAAAATGGATGTGTCAAACTATTTAAATCCCATCACCCCGATTTTGAAGATGGCAAACAGTTGCGCGATTTTATCTATGTAAAAGACATTATCAAAGTGATACACTTTCTGATGCAGAAGCGACCCAAATCAGCTATTTATAATCTGGGAACCGGAAAAGCCAGGACCTTTCTTGATCTTGTCAATGCAGTCTTTAAATCACTCAACCACGATCTGGTCATAGAATTCATTGATACCCCTGAAGATATCCGTGATAAGTATCAGTATTTCACTGAGGCAACCATCAGTAAACTGGAACATGCCGGATATCGTGATCCTTTCTATAGCCTTGAAGATGGTATTGAAGAGTATGTTCAGGAATTTCTGATCCCGGGAAGATATTTTTAACCGCATGCGCTTATGGAAAGGGCGGTCATCTGAAATACAATCTTTGATGCTCAGTTTTATAAATCCTTTATCGTTTCAAAGTGATTCCTGCCCTTCTCAGTAATCATGATGTAGAAGGTCTTTTTCTCAACCAACCCTTCCTGGATGAATATACCGAGCAGCATCTGGGTCAGTTTCCTGGTTCCGTTGATCAGTTCACGGAACTCTTTTTCATTAATTCCATCTGCTTTGAAGGCAATTTTGCGCAGCAACAGTGAACGGCACCTGTCCACAACCGATCGATGTATGTAATCACCATCGTAAAAAACAAGTTTATCTTCCTTGCCAAGGTATTTCAATAACATTTTCAGCCGCTCTTTATTGATCCTTTGTAAGTGGGCCATCTCTTCAATTTCTGCAGGTACCGGCTTTTCCAATCCAATATTTTGAATGGTTTGCTCAAGCCAGTGCAACTGTTCTTCAGTCCTCGTATCAATCTTCACAACATGTCCGGGCAGCGCATAGCTGTTTCCGGCTTTCATTAAATTGCCCTCAATGAAGAGGTACCTGATAAGCCAATCGAGGTAGAATTTACCTGCTTCATTTTTACCAAAATTGAATTTTCCCACAAAAAACTCTTTGCTCAAACCCTCTTCAAGAATTGGATTTGCATGATGCCACCTGGTGATCTCATCCAGTATTGCATCGCGATAGGTTTGATGGTGTTCAGCAGTGATCAAAACCGATGCTTCACTGCCGTGGAATACCTTTACAGATTTCTGGTTTTCAGCAGCGCAGGCCTCCATGATCTCCTCAGGTGTTTTGCTGAGGATAGCAGCTATCCTGGATGCAAAAACGGGTGTATTTGCTTTTTTTAATTCAATTTTTATAAGATTAATGATCTGATGGCTTTGCAGGGTCGCATCAGCCAGCTCTTTTAGTTGCAGTATGAGCTTTTCGCTCCTTTTTTTATGATGCAACGGTTGCGTGTCGATGATGGAGCCGCCGCCAAGCGTAGTTGTATTGGACGAATTCCGGATAATAAATTTGTCTTTATTGACCAGGATGGCAGGTTTTGAAAGGTGAATTTGCACAATAGCGGTTCGACCCGGTTTTAATGAATCCTGATCGATCAAATGAAGTCGTGCACCTGATTCAAAGGTTCCGGAATAGAAAACTACGGTGGACCATACCTTTAATACGGGCGTTTTTGTAAAAAGGGTTAGGGTTGCATCAACCATTGAACTTTCAACCAACTTGTGATTGGAGAGTACCATACCTCTTGAAAAATCTTCTGCTTTGAGTCCGGTGAGATTCATGGCCGCACGGTCTCCACCATACACCTGATTTACAGTTTTCCCGTGTCGTTCAATGCTTCTGACCCTCACTTTTTTGTTTTTGCCGGGCAGCAGGAACAATTCATTTCCAGCCTCGGTTTTTCCTTCGAGGACTGATCCGGTCACTACAAATCCCAGCCCCTTTACGCTGAAGAGTCGGTCGATATACATCCGGAACAGATCCGTGACAGGTCTCTGATTGACTTGTAAAAGGATCTCTGAAATTGTTTCTACGAGCTTGCCAACCCCTTCACCGGTAAGAGATGATACCGGTATGATCGGTGCACTCCCGATGGCTTTTCCTTCTATAAATTCTGCAATTTCAAGATGTGCCAGTTCGAGGGTCTCTTCATCAACCAGATCGGCCTTGGTAAGCGCAACAATTGCCAGTTTTACGCCCAGCATTTCAATGATCTGCAAATGTTCTTCCGTTTGGGGCATAATGCCACTGTCAGCAGCCACCACAAGCAATATTATATCCACACCATAGGCACCTGCAATCATGGTTTTGATGAAATCCTTGTGGCCGGGTACATCTACAATCCCGACAGACTCTCCAGAAGGCAGGTCAAGGTGCGCGAACCCCAGGTTGATGGTTATACCGCGCTCTTTCTCCTCTCTGTGTGTATCGCAGTCAATGTTTGTAAGTGCCTTGATAAGGGCTGTTTTCCCATGATCAACATGTCCGGCTGTTCCAATGATGAAGTGTTTCATGCGGTCATTTGATGAGACTGTCTGATGCAGTCAGCAACAGTATCGAGTTCTTCATGAGTAACCGTCAGCAGGTCAAAATAAAGCTCTCCCTTTTTCAAAATGCCTATGACCGGGGTAGGGTACTTCATCAAACGGTAGTAGATCTTTTCTGCATGTGCAACCTTTTCCTTTCTTGTTTTTTGAAAGCAGGTGAGTTTAACCGAAAAACTGCGGATTGATTCGTCTGGCAAAGCTCCTCCTCCGCAGTATCCCTCGCTTTCTACAACGACTGATGGAATTCCGCTTTGAGATAAAACCGAACTCAGTTTTTTTGCCTTGTTATTAATCTCTTCCGGTGATTGACTGACCAGTTTGAAAAATAAGTTGTTTTTCAACAACTTTTGATCATCAAGATAATGGGTGAGTGCCGCCTCCATGAATGCCAGCGTAGTTTTTCCGACACGGAGTGCCCGCATAAGCGGCTCTCTTTTAAGCCGGGAAATAATCTTGCTCTTCCCTGCAATGATGCCTGCCTGAGGTCCTCCGATCAGCTTATCGCCGCTGAAACAAACCAGGTCTGCACCGAGCGCCAGCGTTTGTCTTACATCCGGCTCCTTCAGCAATACATCAACGCTGGTTTTCCTGAGCAGGCCGGACCCCATGTCGTAAATTACCGGTATTTTGTGTTTTTTCCCTAACGCAACAAGGTCAGGGATTGCAACATTCGTGGTAAACCCCCGGATCACAAAATTCGATTGATGGGCTTTGAAGAGGAGACCGGTTTCTTTTGAAATGGCCTTTTCGTAATCGCGAAGATGAGTTTTGTTGGTTGCGCCCACTTCTACCATCCGACAATCGGATGCAGCCATGATTTCGGGGATCCTGAATGATCCGCCAATCTCTATGAGTTCACCGCGGGATACAATCACCTCTCTGTTTTTAGCAAGGGATCGTAAAATAAGGATAATGGCTGCTGCATTGTTGTTAACAACAAGCACATCTTCGGCACCCGTCAGGTATTTGAGTTTGGTAGTGAGATGGGTGTTCCTTGATCCACGTGTTCCTTTGTCCAGGTCAAATTCCAGGTTGTTATAGCCCTTTAGTGTTTCCGAGGCCTCTCTGATGATCTCGTCTCCATAAGGAGCACGTCCAAGATTGGTATTAACAATGACTCCTGTGGCGTTGATTACACGTTTAAAACTTCTACCGGAAAGTGTTTTCAGGAATATTTCAACCATTTCAACCACCTGATCTTCATCCGGAATGCCGGAGCTTTTGCGTGCCTCGTGCCTGATAGTCTGAAGCACCTCCCGGATTGAAAATTTAACCAGGTTGTAATTATGAGTGCGGTTCAACTCTTTTATTCCTTGTGTTGCAAGGAGTTTATCCACACCGGGTATGCGTTTCAATACTTCCTGATCATCTTTCATTTTGGTTGTTGTAAAAAAGCAGAGAGGGCAGGGATCGAACCTGCCACAGCCGGTTTTATCCGTCTGCTACTGGTTTTGAAGACCAGCTGGAACACCAGTCCCGACCTCTCTAAATCAGAGGGCTCAAAATTAATAGAATTTTGCAGATGATTACTGCTATAACTTTGCGGAAATTAACAGGCGCTATTTCAGGTAGATCAGTTTCTGTGTTTCAGCCATTCCATTGGATGCTATCCGGCAAAAATATTGGCCGTTTTGAACAGGATTCCCATTCTGATTGGTACCATCCCAGGTGATTTTATGAATGCCGGGATCAAACAGACAATCTGCCAATGACTTCACCAACCGGCCCTGCAAATCAAAAATATCAACCTGCACTCTTCCTGGTTGTTCGGATACAAACTTTATCTGGGCCTCACTCCGGAAAGGGTTTGGGAATATTAAGGTATTCAGCAAGCCGGCAATATTCTCCTGAAGTCCTGTTACCGGGTTGATCTCCATGAAATAGTTAAGGAATTCGCAGAAGAGATAGGGTTTGAGGTTAAGTTTATCACTGGTTTCTATTGCCCCTATCACCACCGAAGAGGAGATCACTTTGTAGCTGCTTTCTTCATTTGCAAAGATCCGCCCAAAGGTGTCTTCGCTGCTGAACAGCATAACACCTCCATCGGAGCCAAGCCTGTCAACACTGTAATGAGGGCTGAAACCGCCTTTGTAATCGAACTTCAGACTTTCGGTGCAATTGAGACAGCTCCCTTTCAGGTTTGTAACCTCATAATCTTCTCCATCACCTTCAAAGGTTATTCCCAGGTATTCAAAGAACGTTGTGGCATGGTAATCCACGCCAAGGTTCACACTTTCTAAGTACAGATTACCTCCATTATCCAGGTAATTGCTAAGTTTTGTCCGGTCCGTTGCGTTTACGAAACCGGGGGGTGTCAGGCTTCAGTCAACGCAATAGCAACCCATGGTCACCAGTACAATATCGTATTCGGTAAGGTTGGCTGGTAATTGGGTTACCATTGTATAATCTATATCTGCTGCCTCCAGGACACGTGTCAGCCCTATGGACGGTCTGACAAGATCGCCATTTTCGGGACAGACAATGGTTGGAATGCCGTTGTCTTTATTCCATACCAGGACATTGATGTCCATGTCGGGCTTCACCCTCACAAACCAGGAACCATGTATGTTATTACCGCTGAACATATCATCTGCTGCAGAAACAGTGGCATAGAAGGAAGTATTGAGGACAGTGCCGGAACTCCAGTCAATGGAGTAGCTCATGGTTTGTCCGGGTTGAATGATTCCTTCCTCAACTGTGGAACCAATGAGTGAGTTGGTTTTATAGTCAAAAATGCTGACTGTAAAATCCGTCATCGACTGTGTTCCAAGATTTGAAACCGACGTTGTCCAGGTTCCTGTTTCAAAAACAGACACAGAAACCGGCCCTGATATTTCTGTGACGGCAAGGTCATGGGCAAAGAGTGCCATGATTTGCACATCAAACAGATCCCACTGATTCCAGTTAATGGTGTTGAGGCCGTGGGTTCTGAATTTAATCCTGACGTCTGTCCCTGCATATTGCGCAATTGGGATCACCAGATCACTACCAGCCGGAGATCCCCAGTTGCCATTAGCCAGCGGGTATTGCCAGAGCTGAACTTCTTCATCACCAGTGATCAGGATTATTTCAGCAAATTCATCATTGGTTCCAAAGTAAACGTGCAGAAATTGCTTGATCACAAGGTCGGTTGTGTTTTGATCAAGTGTTATCAATGGTGATGTTGCTGAAAGATCAAAATTGCTGATGATGGGTGACCAGTAGAACTGAATTTTTCCATCGAGCAGTGTCCAGTTGTCATCAAGTGTCCAGCCCTGAGCCGATGAAAAATCTTCATACCAGTAAGCAGTCTGCGCTGCAAGAGGTATCCGCATAAAAAGCAATAGGAAAGCGAGCAGTACAAGTTTGATCATGACCTCATTTTAAATCTTATTTCAAACTGCAAATAAATAAAAAATATCGATAAAGTACAATATGTTTTTTCGCAGGCTGCATCAGATTTGTCATCATATCGGTTATATAGATTGATGGAGTTGTGTACAAAAGATTTATCGCTTACCGGATTGTTGGTTAATTGGTAAAGAATGACAAGATCAGGGGTTAAATATTTTGGTAATTTTGACCGCAATTAAGAGATTTCCGAATGCAGAAACATTTTTTTTATAATTCCCTGCTGGGTATCTTTACTACCCTGATGCTATGCACAGGTTGTCAGAGAGGTCCTGAATTTGAGGTTTCAGGGTTTAATCCGTTAAGAAATTATGCATCCGATGATCACGATACTCTTTATATGGAACTAACCATACCTCATGATATTTTTGAGGGCATGAGAATTCCCGGCCAAGGCTATTTTCAGTTTTCATTTCAATTGAAAAACAATGGGAAGGCTGAGAAACGCTACTATTATAAAATTCTATACCAGAATGAATCCTATAAATTTGCGGAGGGTATCAGCCAGGGCAGCCAAACGGTATATAATCCCCTTGCAGCTGAGAATTTTTATGGCAGTTGGGAAGAGCAGGGTGACACACTGCATTTGACTCACTTTATTCCCCCTGATGGATTATTTCACATTGTAATTGACTCTTTCAGGATTGTTGGGAACCCCAGGAATGAAACCCTCTATTTTGGCAGAAGCCCTGAACAGATGCGGCCAACCTCCCGCAAAACGGAACAGGTCATCCAAGTCATCCGGAATACCCCGGAGTGGATGGAGGCCGTCACCCAAAAAGCGCTCGATCAGAAACGGGAAGTAGACGAACAACTATATCTTGATGCTCTTTGGGTAATCAGTCATGAAAGTGATCAGGGAGATTACAATGCCAGGTGGAAAAGAAATCCTCGTTCGGGGGTGTACCGTTTTGCGCTGGTTGTTGTGCCTGAGGGAAAAGTGATTCATGTACCCCAAAATGTTAGAAATCTGAACAAAAAGGCAGGTGATTCATTGTTTATAAACCCTTTTTTCACAATTCTTTACAATGAGGCCATTCATCCAGGTCATTTTGTAATCCTCGAATCTCCATACACATTAAAGAGCCGGATCACATTTGATATGACCTCAGGAATTTATGTCGATCCCCTTAAATTTGCAAACCCCAGCATGGATTCTTCCCATTTCAGCGACCAATGTAACAATTCGGAATATTTGTTCAGGCATTCCCAGATCGAACAGTTTTTTCACAATATTGATAAAAGCTGGATCATGCATAATATTCCTGTCTTAATGGATTACACCAATTTCAGTGTGGAAGATTATAAGAGGTTTGAAGATTTATATGATGATGACAGACTAAGGCATGATTATATCCGTATTACAGATTGTCCCTGTAAGACGGTAGAAATCAACAGGGAAGAACAAGCTGTTTATTTAACAAACCCTTCATCGGTTAAGAGCGATTTAAGGAAAGAGAATGTAGGCATCCAATCCAGGGTAGGATTCACCTATGGGAAGGTGACTGCAAAAATTAAATTTCCCGAATTATTGAATCATCACAATGTATGGAATGGAATCACCAGTGCATTCTGGCTGATTTATCAGGGAGAAGGTGAATGGAATCTGCGGAGGGAATGTGTGGAAGGAGGTTATATTCCCAAATCAGAAGTGGGAGAGACAGATGTCAGGGAGCCCAGAAGTTTCTATTCGGAAATTGATATTGAGATCGTGAAAGCTTCCAAGCACTGGCCACCCACCTCTTATTATAACAATATACCATATCCTTACGATGACCCGGACGATCCAGGTGATATCATTGTGACTACTACCAATTGGGACCTGGCTTGCCGCGATCCGGAAAAGTTCAATGTGGGTGTTTTTGACATCAGTCATAATGGAATCACTTATCTCCCTCATCGGTGGGATCACTGGTACAAGGCTCTTACGATGAAATATACCGTAAACCACAATGAAGTATTGAAACGTGATTTCTATTATTATCAGATTGACTGGCGTCCGGATTGTATCATCTGGCGTATCGGTCCTGATAAAGAAAACATGATGACGGTGGGTTATCTTGATACATCTGTGTCCAGCATACCAAATAACCAAATGACATTTGTTGTTACCCAGGAATACCACCATTCAGCATGGTGGCCTACAACTGAATTTAAGCAGGAATTTATACCATACCCTGCCAGCCCTGTGATTGGCAAAGTTTTGGGGGTGGAAATTGAATAAATCAAAGAAA
This sequence comes from Bacteroidales bacterium, assembly GCA_047920975.1. Taxonomy (GTDB): domain Bacteria; phylum Bacteroidota; class Bacteroidia; order Bacteroidales; family JAADJA01; genus JAADJA01. The sequence continues at coordinate 19,700 of JBLRXC010000028.1, forward strand.
CTTTTAAAACGAGAAAATGTTATGATCACTGACAGGTTGTACTTGAAATCATTTCTGAGAAGTTATATGCGTAAGATTATTATTGTATTAGGGATTTTACTGGTTGCGGGTTTTACCGCTTCAGCCTCACCAGGCTATAAAATAACCATTAAAATAGATGGCATGGAGGACACTGTGTTGTACCTTGCTCATTATTTTGGCGATAAAACCTATCTGGCGGATACTGCCTATCATTCAAAAAAGGGCCATTTTGTATTTCAAGGTGAAAAATCATTGGATGGGGGTATTTATATTGTTGCAGGTCAAAACAACAACAAGTTATTTGAAATGATGATCGACAAAGAGCAGTCTTTTTCTGCTTCGGCTTCAGCCCCTGATATTTTTGGCAGCCTTCAGTTCAGGAATTCAATAGAAAATGAACTATTCTACAAGTACATCCGGGCAAATGTGGCATCTCAAAAAGAGTTGGAAAGGCTTGGTACCATTCTGAAAACACTACCCATTGGTTCCGATTCTTTGGAACTAATCCAAAAAGAAATTGATACAACCCGGATTAATGCTGAGGGTTTCCGGGAACAAATGATTCAGCAGGGTGAAGGGACATTTTTATCGGTGATGTTAAGAGCCATGATTGAACCCGACCCCCTAAAATTATTGGTAAATGAGAAGGAGAAACAGGATTCACTTGTTCTTTACAAAATATACAAAAGGCATTTTTGGGATCAATTTGATGTATCAGATGACCGGCTGTTGAGAACTCCGCTCTATCATAAAAGGCTTGAGCACTATTTTAACAGGGTTGTCTATCAGCAAACGGACAGTATTATAGCTGCAATTGAAACTTTTATCCCTTTGGTTGAACCAAATCCGGAGACTTTCAAATATGTTGTCTGGTATTTGACTTATAAATTTGAAACATCTATGATCATGGGTTTTGATGAGATTTTTGTCCATATGGTAGATTCCTACTACTCAGCAGATAAGGCTTTTTGGGCGGATTCAACTGTGGTGAGATCATTGCAGAAAAGAGCCGATGCGTTAAGGAATGTGTTGATAGGAGCCACTGCTCCCAATCTGATTATCATTGATACCACCGGGTCATTTGTTTCACTCCACCATCAGCCTGCGCCCTATCTGTTTGTATTTTTTTATGAAATGGGTTGCGGTCATTGTAAAAAAGAGCTCGATGAACTGAAAGCATGGATGGAAAAAGATGATATTGGTGTTCAGGTGTTTGCAGTCAACACTGACACCTCACTGGTTCAGTGGAAAAATTATATCAATGAAAATAAGTTACCTTTCATCCATGCCAATGCTACCAGGAGTATTACCCCGCGCTATCATGACCTGTATGATATCAGTTCTACGCCTACCATTTTTCTTCTGGATGAAAATAAAAAGATCATAGCCAAAAGGCTTAAGGTAAGCCAAATGGTTTCCTATCTCCAACACTACCATCAAAGAAGATATGATGAACCTGGCAATTCCTATTGATCTGGTTTTATTATCCTGCGGCTCTCATCTCCTGATGCTTCATTATCACTTTGCCTGCAGTACATTTCTTCATACCTGTTAACAGCTTTACTCATTCAGTCTTTCCAAAAAACAGTGTGAGATAGGTTCTGAATGTTTTTAGGGAAATTGAACCATGGATTTGCTTCATTTTTTTTAAAAATTCACAACTAAATTGTTGACTGTCACGTATACAGCCATAAATATCGTAAATTTTTTATTTTTTAATGATGATAAACTTATTTGCAATTCGTGCATGGCACCTGATACTGGCATTTTTATCTGGTTTTTTTCTTTTTGCTGGCAGTCTGGTTTCCCAGGTCATTGCTGATTTTGATTATGATCAGGATTGCCATATCGTTCAATTCAATGATTTGACTGAAGTGTCTGGCGTTGCATTGATAACAGGATACCTGTGGAATTTTGGTGACGGGAATACATCAACGCTCGAAAACCCTGAACATATTTATCTTGCTCAGAATAGTTATTCGGTAGAATTGCGGATATATTACGAAGATGGTGGAGAAGTAGACTCTGTTTCTGTTTTTTATCCGGTTCATTATTATATACCCGTTGCCGCTTTTTCAGCCGATAATGTGTGCTTCGGTGCAGCAACTGATTTTGTGAGCGGGGCAACCACAGGTCCCAATACTTTTATTGATCCGGTTGATATGGTTTGGGATTTTGAGAACAATGGGTCATATACTGCTACTGGGGCATTTGTTTCGCATACTTATGATTCACCGGGTTTGAAGGCGGTAAATTTTCAGGTTACAAACAATGTGGGCTGTATCCATGATACCATTCAATCTGTTGGAGTTTTTCAAAATCCCGTAGCCGCATTTACCTATATTATAGCCTGTCCGGGTGAGGAGACTTCTTTTTCCGATGCATCTGATCCAAATGCACCTGAGGTGAGTAGTTGGCTCTGGGATTTCGGAGATGGATCTGCTGGTTCGAACCTGGAAAACCCGGGGCATATTTATACAGGTAATGGAAGTTATGATGTAAACTTACTGGTTACCAACAGCAACGGCTGTTTTGATGATACAACTGAAACGCTTATTGTTGAAAAGCCCGGTGCCAATTTTGAACATGATGTGGTATGTGCAGGGAAGGCCACATCTTTTACCGATTTATCAGTTTTTACCAATCTGCAAGTGATTTCCTGGCAATGGGATTTTGGAGATATGGCAGGAACCTCTTCCATTCAGAACCCACAATACACCTATGGGAATCCTGGCATATATGACGTGACACTGGTTGTTGGTAACGAACTGGGTTGTTTTGACACCATTGTAAATTCCGTTTTGGTTGATTCATTACCGGTTGCAGATTTCACCTATTCTGCAAGTTGTGCGGGTGTTCAGACATGTTTTACCGACCTTTCCATTGCAAATGCCACAAACATCACAGCATGGAACTGGTCATTTGGGGATGGCAGCAGCAGTGTTCTTCAGCATCCCTGCCATATTTATAGTGATACCGGATTTTACCAGGTTACCCTGATAGTCGAAAATTCACATGGATGTGAGTCTGATCCGTTTGTGGTATCAGTTTATGTTGCTTACGAACCTGCGGCTATGTTTGAAGCAGCAGATGTGTGCTTTGGAAATGAAACGTTTTTTGCAAACCTCACGGATACAATGGGCATGGAGGTCGGGTACTGGCTGTGGGAATTTGATGATCCCGCATCTGGTGATGAGAATACATCCTCTCTTTTTGAACCGGTCCATTTATATACTGCGCCTGGTATTTACCAGGTTAAGCTTATTGTTGAGAATATTTACGGTTGTTCATCTGAAATACAAAAATTAGTAACTGTAAATGCTAATCCTGAAGCCATGTTTATGAGCCCTGACACGATTGCTCTGGGTGCTCAGTTTACAATAACAGATCAATCATCCGGTTCCGGCTCACCGATCATTAACCGGTTTTGGGATTTTGGTGACGGAAATACGGCAACCAATATCAATCCTGTTATTCATCAATATGACGAGCCTGGCGAATATATCATATGTCTTGAGGTTGAGGATTTTTATGGCTGTTCTCATCAGTACTGTGACTCAATTATAGTGACCGGGCTCCCGACTGCTGAATTTGTTTATGCATCAGACATCACGTTTGAAACATTCTTCATTGATGAGTCTCAGCCTGATAATACCATCATTAACTGGATGTGGGATTTTGGAGATCCAACCACCAATGATGATACAATCTCAGGCACGCCAAATCCCATGTGGCAATATCCTGAGGAGGGATGGTATGAAGTACAATTGAAGATCTTTGATAAATATGGAGGGACGGATGAAATTTCCAAAATGGTTTATGCCGGAAATGCTGTGATGGCTGATTTTGAAAATTATGCTGTTTGCCAGGGTGATACAACTTTATTTATTGATTACTCCTATAGTCCGATTTCTGCCGGCTTTGAAACATGGTACTGGGATTTCGGAGATGGCCATGACACAACCTATTCCGAGCCGGTTGATACGCTGAGGCACCGGTATATTCTGCCGGGTGAATACGAGGTGAAATTTGCCATCTCGGCTCATGTTTCAGGTTTTTTCATGTCGGATACCCTCGTGCAGATTATTGAAATTTTTGAACGTCCTTTCGCCCGAATAAAGGAGGAGAATCTGGGAGTCTGTTTTGGAAATCCAATCCACTTTAAAGATGCCTCAGTGTATGCGCCAGGTGATCCTGGTATTGAATGGTTCTGGGATTTTGATGATGGAAGTTATTCAAACAATACAAATCCTGTTCATAAGTATAGTGATACGGGTACTTTTCAGGTAATCATGCAGATCATGACAGAACATGGTTGTTATGGAGTAGACACGGCATCTGCCTTTGTAAATTTTACACCTGCTTTCGGGTTTGAGGTCAAAAATAATTGCCTTAATTCTCCAACACAGTTCATTCCGCTTTACGATACGACAAAGTTGACCATCACATCATGGTACTGGAATTTTGGCGATTATCTTAATCCCGGCAATACATCTACCCAGTCGAGTCCATACCACACCTATACACGGATAGATATTTATGAAGTGACCATGAAAATGGAAGCATTTGGATGCCCTGGTGAATATAAGCAAACTTTTCTTGTCTATCCGATCCCATACAGTGATTTCGATGTGACTCCCAATTATGAGGGCATACAGGGCCGGACTAAGTTTGACAATAATTCCGTCCTTGCAACTGATTATTTCTGGGATTTTGGAAATGGCAATACTTCAACGGTTGAAGATCCAATTGAAGTATTTGAATTTGACAGCACCTATACCATCACTTTAATATCCTATAATGAGTATGCCTGTTCAGATACGAGCCGTTATACAATGAAAGTGTTTTTCAAAGGCCTTTATTTCCCGTCCGCTTTTTCTCCCAACAATCCTAACCGGGAGGTGAGTGAATTTGCTCCCAAAGGAATAAACCTGAGAGAATTCAATGTTCAGGTTTTCGATCTGAAGGGCAATCTTATGTGGGAATCAGATGCTTTGGATGAAAATGGCTCACCTTCAGAAAGCTGGAAGGGGTATTCTCCCGACGGGGTTCTGATGCCTCAGGGTATGTATGTCTGGAAAGCACAGGGGGTATTCAGGGACGGACTGCCCTGGAGAGGGCAAACCTTTGATGGAGAAGAACCAAAAACCAGTGGTGTTGTCACGCTCATCCATTGATACGCTGCAGTTTTCTGTGTGGTTTGCTTGAACAATTTTATTCCAGCGTGAAACGCTTTTTGCTTAATTCGGTCAAATCAGCCTGACCTCTCAATGGACGGATAATATACCTGTAACTGTATGTAGCGTAATGCAGCCTGTATTTCGGGTGGGGTTTAGCACCCCAACTGTTGTCACCACCTACACCTGTTTGCCCGTAGTCAATATTCACCGATATAAAATCCCTTTTGTTCAGGTCTTTTGTATGCCGGTTCTTTTGTTTTGTTTCCTGATCCAGATCTTCGATTGCGTAGTATAGTGCTGACCATGAAATCTCAGGTTCACCAATGAACAGCAGTCCTGTTCCGTGGTCATTTTGAAGGGCTACCCAGCGGGTATCAGTTTTGTATCCCGTCTCCTGGGGTCGGATGTATGGAAAGTACTGTTCATCAACGGTGCTTTGATGAGTCGCGATAAAGGCAGAAGTGTTTCTGTCACAATAATTTTCGTGTGGACCCCTGCCATACCAGGTCAGGTTTTTATACTGTAAGGGCATTTCAAGACTCATACCGAAGCGGGGAATCTCTGGAAACCGGATTTCCGGTTCAATCAGTTGGGCTTGAATATTTCTGGCCAAATCTTGAATAACTGTACCCGTTGTATTTTTGAAATCTAAGGAGATGGCCAATCCATCTTCAGGAATTAGCTGGCTGAGCAACTCTTCAACTTTGAGTTTCCTGTTCCAAAGTTTGAAATAAAAAAACTTCCCTTGAAATGTGCGATCCTCCTCTCCATATCCGCCCAGGTAGCTGATTTGATCCGTTAGTAGTGGATGAGCATTCGACAGGGATTTTTCTTCAGCAGGTGTTCCGTTAACAATTAATCTTAAAATTTTGTCAATGCTGCTGTAAATTATAAAAAGGTCATAGATTTGGCCGGTCTCAAAAGGATAATTAAAATATACATGATCTGTTCCATCGATAAAAAAACACAAAATGCCATTCCTGAACTCAAGGTGCAACGCTCCTTTCCTCCAAACTGCATGCTCCCAGACTGCATTTTTTCCCGTAAAACTATCAGGTGTGAGTTTTACCTGCATTGAAAATTCAGGCATTGAATCGATGTTCAAGGGAGGTATTTCTACCAATACCGGATCGCGGTTGGAAATTTGCAAAACCATTTCATCCTCAAGCGTAACGATGTATTCTTTGATGAGCTTATCCCGCGGGATGGGTGTGAAGTCAGTCTCTACTTCAATGTCACCATTGCCAAAGATCCGGTATTTTGTTTCAACCTGTGCTTCAACATCGTGAAGGATTGCAGTTGTAGTAATTGCAACTTCATCTTTTCCCTTCTGTTTAAAAGTTACCTTTTCAAAGGGATGATCATGGCTCATATTTTTCCAGACTGCACACCTTTTATTCATACCATTCCCAAAATCGTTGTCTGTCATGGCTCGCCAGAAGTTTACTGTAGGCCCGGTCTTTATGAGTTGCTCACCATGGTAACTGAACGAAGAGATTTTGCCAAGCTTCCGGTCAAATCCGATCCGGAAGTTTGGAGCAGTGATATGAATGAAGGTTTCATCCTCGGTCACTTGCAAAACCGACAGGTCATCTGAATCATAAGATTTCAATCGGATGTCAGACATCAATGCTATCTGGACCTTAGCTACTTCAAAACCAACTGGTATCAAAGGTAATACCTCATTTGCTACCATTGAGAGGTTTAAGTAATATTCTCTACCCGCTTCCAACACTGCTTCATGAATAGGGAGGGTAATAAGTTCCGAGTGTCCCGGCCTGATATCAGGCAGAGAGAACGAGTCACTGAAAACAGTGGTCCCATCTTCAAGGATTTCCCAATGTAAATCAAATACATTCAGGTGGAGGAAGTTGTAGGCATTTGTAATTTCAATCACGCCACTATCAACCCGGATGGGCTTCACTTTTAAACATTGATATACTTTTTTAACCTCGGTCAATGCGGGGTGTGGTAACCTGTCGGCAGAAACAAGCCCGTTGGCACAAAAATTTCCATCAGATGGCGTTCCTTCCGGACCAAAATCACCACCATAGGCATAGAATGAAATTCCATTTTCATCTTTTTTCAATAAAGCCTGGTCAACCCAATCCCAAATTGAGCCTCCCTGGAGCTGATCATGCTGTTCAATCACGTCCCAGTAATCCTGCAGATTACCAGTGCTGTTTCCCATGGAGTGTGCATATTCACACATGATCAGCGGCTTCGGACGCGGCACTTTCGCGTAATTTTTGAGAAAACTGATAGATGGGTACATAGGACAAAATACGTCGGTGTTTGTACCCATTCCGGCCCTTTCGTAGTGAACAGGGCGAGAGGGATCACGTTCCTTAAGCCAATGGTAACAAGCTGTGAAGTTGACTCCATCACCAGCCTCATTCCCTAATGACCAGATGATAACAGAGGGATGATTCTTATCACGCTCAACCATCCTGCGAACCCTGTCAAGGTGCGCTTCGCGCCAGGTAGTGTCTTTGGCCAGGCTCCTGGCATCATAACCCATTCCGTGAGATTCAATATTGGCTTCGTTGATCACATATAACCCATACTGATTGCACAATTCATAGAACCATGGATCACAGGGATAGTGGCTGGTCCTCACTGTATTGATATTGCTTTGTTTCATCAGGGTAAGGTCAAGGAGCATTGATTCCTTTGAAACGACATGCCCGGTTACCGGATCGTGCTCATGACGGTTAACGCCTTTGATTAAAATTGGTTTACCGTTAACGAGTAATTGACCGTTGACAATCTCGGTTGTCCTGAAACCGATGTCATGCCTGATCACCTGGGTGATATCCCCACCTGTTTTCATAAAAATCAACAGCCTGTAAAGGCTTGGTGTTTCAGCACTCCATTTTTTGGGGTTTGGATAAAAACAGGCGTAATGACCTTTTCCATGACCAGATTCATCGAAAAGAAGATTGATTTCGTTTATATTTAAAACCTCTTTGTTCCCGGGATCGAACAATTTGAGGCCGACTGAATGGTAGCCATTGTCAACAGTTTCTCCCGTGACTTCAAGGTCAATTTCCAGCATTCCATCCTGGTAGTTGTTGATCAGATTTCCCCGTATGAAAAAGTCGTGGATATGAACGCGAGGCAATGCATACAGGAATACACTGCGTTCAATGCCGCTCAATCTCCAAAAATCCTGACATTCAAGATAGGAGCCGTCAGACCATCTGAATACCTGTAAAGCCAGCTTATTTTCACCTCTGGTCAGAAATGATGTGATGTTCCATTCAGCAGGCGTTTTACTGCCCTGGCTGTAACCCACATATTCACCATTCACCCAGACATAAAAGGCCGATTTAACAGCACCAAAGTGAATGATGATCTCTTTCCCTTTCCAATTCTCGGGGATTGAAAAGGTATGAATGTATGAACCCACAGGATTACTGGTGCGCGGAACAAATGGAGGCTGAGGGTTCTGGCTCCACTCATAAGGTTGATTGACATAAATGGGTACCCCGTATCCCTGTATCTCCCAGTTTGAGGGAACTTCAATTTCATCCCATGAAGTGGCATTAAAGTCAGTGTTGAAAAAATCGAGGGGTCGCATACCGGTATTTTCAACCCAGTTGAATTTCCATCGACCGTTAAGTGAAAGATAATACGGAGATGCTTCCCAGGGTAATCTTCTCGCCTCCTCTTCAGATGAAAAGGGTATAAAAAAACTGTGGGGTGCAATTTTATTTTGATTGAATATTGCGGGGTCTTCTAATTCGGGAGGAAATTCTTGCTGGCAAAAACCTGGTATCCACCCACTTACCAGCAGAAAACAAAGAAAGGCCCGCATATAGTCATCTTAAATATTAAAATTATAGGCTATGCCAATCCCCAATTGTATGTTTTTCAGGGGCTTTTCAACTTTTTTTGTTTTTAGCTCCTGTCCGGTTTGAAGACTTTCGATCACATGCTCAGTAAATTCAAACACAGGTTTACTATTGCTGTAATCGGTGTTGATGCGAATGACATACCCCGACCTCATGGCATACCTGATACCTCCGCCAACCGTGTATCCAAGGGTTGCAATACCTTTTTGATCTGTTTTCCTTGAAAAAATTTCCTCATCCTGATGGTTTATCTGGATGTCAGGATTCGGAGGCCAGACCACGCTTAACCCGGCGAGTCCGCGTATATCAAAATTAAACTTTCCTGCAGCAACTGTGACATTGGGCCCAACATGAAAATTCAGGTAACGCCATACACCAAAATCATAAATAAGGCTATAATCCAGTTCAGTGATTCCGGGATAACGATTGAGCACATCAGACATCAAATCATCCCTGAATTGGTTTTTATCAATATTGTTGCTACCATATGAGAAAGTTGCTCCTATTCCAAGGTAATCATCAGGGAATATGGCTCCATCGAAGGTAAATAAAAATCCTGTATTGGCATATCCTGACTGCTCATTTCCAAACTCTTTCTCTGCAAATGGTCCCTGTGGAAATGCAGCACCAAAAGAGAGTCCCAGGAAACTTTCACTCTGTGAAAAGATGTTTGTGGAGAACATCAATGTGCACCAAATGACTGTTATGATTCTCATATTATTCTCAATTTTTTCATCGTTGAATCTGTTTTACATGGGTATAAAGGTAATACCAAATCAGGAAAAGAGATTCATTGAAATATTCAAAAACTAAATTTGTTTCTGAAGCCAACATGCTTTTTAGTGGTTAACTGATAGGCGCTACTCTTCTTCCAAAAGGTGTAAGGGCAATCGAGGCCAGTTTAAAGTGTTGACGGCCAAATGGGATCCCAATGATAGTGACGAAAAAAAGGAACCCAAACAGGGCATGTGACAGCGCTATCCAAATTCCTCCAAGCAGGATCCAGATTATATTCATGAGTGTTGAAACACAACCGGTTGAATGTTCAATATAGATTGTTTTCCGCCCAAAAGGCCAGAGAGTCAGGGAGGCTAATTTGAGGGTCTGTAATCCAAAAGGAATTCCGATGATAGTGATCATAAGCAATAAACTTGCAATCAAATACTCAATTGCAATCAGGAGGCCTCCGAAAAGAAGCCAGATCAGGTTTCCAATCAGTCTCATATAACCAGTGTATATAAAAACAAATTATTTTCAATCATCTTTATCTTATTTTCGTGCATCTTTCAAATTGGTTTAGCTCAATGAGATCATTGAGTTCGTTGATGATATCTTTGTATTGAAACCTGGTTCCGCAATCATAAATTTCAAGGAACGGGTCACGATCAATAATCCGGGGGAGAAGATATTCGGCGTTTATTTCATCCTGCAAAGTACTGTATGCATCATACGACAAATCAAGAAAGGCTGAATACTGCCCGATTCCCCTGTTGTCAAGTAAAAAACCATTGACCAGGCGGGTTGGATATGAAAACCCCTCGCCCGTGATAATGTCTTTTTGTGATGGATAGCCTACAATCCTGTACTGGTTTTCTGAAAGTGTTACCGGGACTTTATCAAAGTAATCATTTTTGGTTTTGTAGATGATTGTTGGAGGGCCTGCTTTTTTGATAACTTCTTCGTTTATCTCTTTTTCAGGGGCTGAGCCTACAGGTGTGGCTGAACGTGTGCAGCTGTTAATGAAAAGTGATGTTGTAAACAGGCATGCAAGCGAAATTAATGTTTTCATTTTGAGATCTCTTTTATGCTTAAATTTTGCCAAAATTAAGCAAATGATTGACTTTGTACATCTGGAAGATTGATTGGTTTACAAATCATTTACATTTGTAAAATTATGTTAAAGCGTTTTCAGTTGGTGTTATTGTCCTTACATTTGCCAAAATTGTTAGAAACTATAAATAATTTAATTCAATGAAAACATCAATTTTTGCATTATCAATCGCCTTTTTGATGGTATTTTCGCTTTCAGCGCAGGTTTCAGTTTCAACGACCGAAAGTAACCAAAGGCCAACCCCGGAAGAAAAGGTTCGGATGGAGAAAGAACGTGAACGGCAACAGCAGCAGGCCCAACAGACAGTTGCTGCCAATCCGAATGCTCCTGATATTGTTTTTGACAAACTGGTACACAACTATGGGGATATTATACAGAATGATGATGGTAGATGTGAATTCACTTTTAAAAATGATGGTAAAGAGCCGTTAATTTTGAGCAATGTGCGCTCTTCATGTGGTTGTACTGTCCCGGAATGGCCCAGGCAGCCTATTCTTCCTGGAGAATCTGAAGTGATAAAAGTGAAGTACGACACAAAACGGATCGGTCCAATCAATAAAAATGTTCAGGTTTATTCTAATGCTAAAACATCGCCCGTTATATTGAAAATCGAAGGGAGAGTGCTAGCTCCGGGTCAATCCCAAATGCCAACCAAAGAGGTTGAGTCATCCGGAACCCCTGTAAACCGGTAGCATCCTCTCCTATATTCCAGACGAAAAATATTTCCCGGCAACCCTGTTTGCCGGGAATTTTTTTTTTAAAACCGGGTTTAACACATTTTTAAGAAAAATAAGGTTTTGATCATTGCATTCATCTCAAACCTTGTTG
>JBLRXC010000029.1:0-28888 GCA_047920975.1 Bacteroidales bacterium
TTTTGCCAGTAATGTTTGCTCAACATGATTGTAATCAGCGCTTGCAACCAGGACATCTGCAAAATATTCCCTTCCACCGGCAACAACAGATTTAACCAGGCTGCCATTTGAATTGATTTTTTCGACCGGGGTATTGTAATGAAATTCCACTTCCAGTGATTCAGCAAGATTTACCATGGCTTCCACCACTTTGAACATCCCTCCGTCGGGGTACCAGGTTCCCAGTTTAATATCGCCATAATTCATCAGAGAATAGAGTGCAGGAGTGGATTTCGGTGTACCTCCCAGAAAAATAACAGGGAATTCAAGCATTTGAATCAGCTTTGGATTGCTGAAATATTTCCGGATATATGAATGGATTGAACTGAAAACATTCATTTTCAGAATTCCGTAAAGGAGCCCCGGATCCACAAACTCCAGGACAGAGGCACTCTTCTTGTAAACAAGTTTGTTGATCCCCACCTCATACTTATATTCGGCTTCCCTGAGAAATTTTTTCAGATTCTCCCCGCTTCCGGATTCCATGCTTTCAAAAAGAGAACAAAATGCCTCAAAATCCGCAGGAAGATCTGTATAATCATTTTTTTTCCAAACAATTCTGTAAGATGGGTCCATGCGGATCAGCCGATAGTAATCATCTGTCTTTTTTCCGAAAGAGGCAAAAAACCTGTCAAACACGTCCGGCATCCAATACCAGCTTGGCCCCATATCGAACCTGAAGCCATCCGATTCAAACTTTCTCGCACGACCACCCGGCAAGGCATTCTTCTCGAACACCTTAACGGAAAAGCCACTTTTGGCAAGATAACTTGCAGCGGACAGACCGGCGAAACCGGCACCTATTATAATTGCATTTTTTCCAGGCATGTTGTGTTCCATCTAAATACCAACCAAACAACAAATTTACTATTTTGTTTAATCTTTTAAAATGTCTTTTAAACATTTTATATAAATTTTTAGTTCGGTAGATACTGAACTAAAAGTACTTTCGTTATCTTTGCCTGAATTTTTTTTGCGAATCCCCAATGACAGCAGGGCAACTATCTGAAATTGAAATATTTATTGAAGACTCAGGAATACTTTTCGAAAAACTGGGTTCGACCCGTATGGCCGGCAGGATATACGGTTATATGCTCACCACAGACCAGGAGAAAGTCACCTTTAATGAACTTGTTGAGGTATTAAGGGCCAGTAAAAGCTCCATCAGTACAAACATCAAAACACTTCTGCAGATCGGATACCTAAAAATGACCACGCTTCCCGCTGATCGTAAAACATATTATGCGTTAAACCATGAAGTAAATCATGTCGAAATTTATGCAAACCGCGCAAATCTTATCCGATCAATTGTTGATCAGGCTGATAAAGCACTCAACCTGAGAAAAAACAAAACCGACAAGCCTTCGGTCTGGATAAAAAAAACTGCAGCTTTTTACAAATGGATTCTCATTGAAATGCCTCAACTTCTGGAAAGTTACTCTGAACCGAAAAACCTTTAACCATCATAAATTGAATGAAACCGGAATTAAAATGGAAGAAACAATTAGAATTCATTGGAAAAGTATAACCGGGCATAAAACTGGCTTTTTGCTGATCCTCTTTTTAACTTGTACACCAACTCTTCTTTATTCAATGGATCCGAAAGAGATCATACGTAAAATGGAAGATAAAATGAGAGGAGATGCATCTTATACAGAAATGACCATGGAAACCGTCAGACCGAGGTATACAAGGAATGTAAGGATGAAGTCGTGGAGTCTGGGTGAGGATTTTGCGCTCATACTGATCACAGAACCTGCCCGGGATAAAGGAACTTCATTCCTCAAAAGAGGAAACGAAATATGGAATTATGTTCCCAATATTGACAGGACAGTAAAGATGCCTCCCTCCATGATGTCGCAATCCTGGATGGGGTCTGACTTTACCAATGATGACCTCGTAAGAGGTGTTTCCACAGTTAACGACTACAACCATACCATGATAGGAGATGAGATAGCCGACGGACATGCTTGCTATGTGATTGAATTGATTCCCAAACCTGAAACACCGGTTGTTTTTGAAAAGGTAATCTATTGGGTATCAAAACAATATTTTTTGCCTGTTAGGGTAGAGAATTACGATGAAAATAATAAACTGATCACAACAATCCATTTTAAAGAGATCAGGTCAATGGGAGGAAGAGAGATTCCAACAGTAATGGAAATGATACCCGAAGACAAGAAAGGCCAAAAAACTGTTCTTACTACCCATAACGCTGACTTTGATATAGAAATCAGGGAAGATTTCTTTTCAGTTCAGAACCTGACCAATCAATAAGGTAAAAATGCTGCTCAAATTATCATGGCGGAACCTTTGGCGCAATAAAAGGCGCACCCTGATTACGATCAGTTCAGTTTTATTTGCTGTATTGCTTGCCATCGTTTTCGATTCCATGGAACGTGGATCATATGAAAGAATGATTGACAGCATGGTAAAACTGAGCACTGGTTATCTTCAGATTCAGGATGTACTGTATGAAGACGAACCATCCATTGACAACAGTTTGCTCTTTGATGATGAGCTCAGGAAACTACTGAGTGACTTTGACCGGGATATAGCTTACTATGTCCCGCGTATTCAAAATTTTGCACTTGCAGCAACCAGTGATCAGACAAGAGGTACCAGGGTAATAGGCATTGAACCGAAAGCCGAGATACGGCTGAACGAACTGAATGACAAATTGGTTGATGGCAGTTTTCTGGAACAGGATGACCAGGAGGTGATGATCGCTGAAGGCCTGGCTGATATTCTGGGCGCACAAACCGGTGATACAATCATTCTTCTGGGACAGGGTTTCCAGGGATCAACGGCAGCCGGCAAATACAGAATTAAAGGTATTGTTGACTTAAAAATCCCCGAACTCAACAACAACACGGTCTACATGTCATTAAGTGCAGCTCAGTGGTTTTATTTGGCAGAAGATCGGCTTTCAGCCCTGATCATCATGCCTGAAAGACCGAAACATACTGCACAACTGGCAAAAACTTTGAGTAAAAGGATTGACGGGGAATGGTACCGGGTGGTTACCTGGGATGTGTTGCTCCAGGATCTGCTAAAACTGATGCAGTTTGATATGGCCGGGACTATGGTAATGCTGATGATCCTTTACGTTATCATAGCTTTTGGTCTTTTTGGGACCATTATTACCATGATGGTTGAAAGGCAGATGGAGTTTGGCATGCTGATCTCCCTGGGAATGAAGCGGCACCAGCTGGCACTGGTCTGTTTCATGGAATCAGTGTTTATCACAATCACAGGTGTTGTCGCCGGCATGATACTGGCTATTCCCATCATATTCTATTTCAATTTATTCCCGATTCAGTTAACCGGCGAAATGGCTGAAGCAATGATCTCCTATGGTTTTGAACCCATCATGCCATTCTCAACCGATCCAGTTGTTTTCCTGTCGCAGGCAAAAGTGGTTCTGATTATTTCTGTTCTAATAGGATTGTACCCTGTTTACAAAATTTTCAGGCTCAATATTATGCAAGTAAAAAAATAACAACATGTTCCTTATTTTAAAAATATCCTGGCGAAATATCTGGCGAAACCCCAAACGGAGTCTGGTTATGATCATTTCAATTGCAGTTGGTTTATGGGGTGGGATATTTGTCTCTTCTCTTAGCTTTGGACTATTGGAACAGCGTTTTATCACCAGTATAGAGCAACACATCTCACACATCCAGGTTCATCACCCTGAGTTTTTGAAGGACAGGAATGTAAAATTCCGCATTGCAGATTATGAGACCCTGCATCAGGTTCTCAAAGAAAGTCACCAAGTAAAAGCCTTTTCAGGAAGAATTGCTTTGGCGGGGATGCTGGGAGCAGCCAACCTAACACAGGGGGTCAACATCATTGGCATTGATCCAGCCATGGAAGCGCAAACAACCCGGTTGGATAAAAATATTCTGGCTGGTGAATTCTTTGATGAAGATATCCGCAATCCCATCCTTATCGGGAAAAAGCTGGCTGATAAGACGAAGATACAGGAGCATTCAAGAATCGTTCTGACATTTCAAAATATTGATGGAGAACTTGTATCGGGCGCCTTCAGGGTTGCAGGGATTTTTCAGACCTCAAACGCCATGTTTGATGAGATGAATGTGTATGTAACACAGAAAGACATCAGTGCATACATTGGTTCCGGGTTCACCATCAATGAAGTGGCCATCGTAATGGATGATCTGGAAGACGTGTCACTAATGAGAGATCAGCTTAAAATACAATTCCCTGATTTGACGGTCCGGCGTTGGGCAGAAATCTCACCGGAACTAAGTTATATGCAGGAGATGGCCGGCATGATGCTGACCATCATCCTTTCCATCATCCTATTTGCCCTTGCGTTCGGTCTTGTGAATACCATGCTGATGTCAGTATATGAGCGGATCCGTGAGCTGGGGATGCTGATGGCTGTGGGTATGAACAAAAGAAAGATCTTTGGCATGATCTTCTGGGAAACTACATACCTCACCTTTCTTGGAGCGCTAACAGGCATTGCGTTCGCCATTGTTACCATCACCCTTTTCAGGCATAAGGGTCTGGACCTGTCCAAAGTCGGCGGTGATTCACTCAACGAATTTGGTTTCAGCTCAGTGATTTACCCCCACCTGGAACCAGGTTTTTTCCTCAGCATTGCATTGCTTGTCTTTCTGACAGCCATCCTCACGTCTGTCTATCCCACCCTGAAAGCTTTAAAATTAAAGCCTTCTGAAGCCATCAGAAAAGAATAGAAAAAATAAAAAAATTAGCAAATCATTTAAAATGAAAATCATAAGAACAGAAAAACTCACCAAAATCTATAACAGCAATTCCATGCCTGTCAGGGCATTGAATCAGGTGACTCTGGATTTTGAGGAGGGAGAGTTCACGGCTATTATTGGACCATCGGGCAGCGGAAAAACGACATTGCTCAATATGCTGGGAGGCCTTGACAAGCCGACCCATGGAAAAATTTACATCCATGATACGGAAATCACTTCATTGCGAGATTCCAGGCTCATTGATTTCCGGTTGAAAAATATTGGTTTTGTATTTCAGTCCTATAATCTGTTACCCGTGCTGACGGCGCGCGAAAATGTCTCTTTTATCATGCTGCTTCAGAAAACCGACTCTTTAGTCATGAACAAGCGGGCCGAAGAACTTTTAAAACAGGTTGGGCTGGAAGATAAAATGGATGTCAGGCCGGCACAACTTTCCGGAGGCCAGCAACAAAGGGTGGCAGTTGCCAGAGCTTTGGCTTCCAAACCGAAATTCATCCTTGCCGATGAACCCACTGCTAATCTGGACACCGGATCAGCATTTAACCTGCTCGATATCATGCTCGAATTAAACCAGAAGGAAAAGATCACATTGCTCTTTTCGACCCATGATCAACGGGTCATTGACAGAGCACGGCGGGTTATTACCCTGGTAGACGGATCCGTTGATAAGGATGAACATTTCAACAGGCCAGCTTAATCAAAATCCTCAGCCATGCTGATCAGGGTTTATAAAATCCTTTTGATTTCCGTACTGATTATTTCCAGGGGAATGGCTCAGGATTCCGAATCAATGCCCAACATCCTGGTCAAAGGTTATATCAAAGAAATGCCTTCCGTACAAGTGAATGAGAATTTTAGTGACCCTGTTTTTTCAAATCTGGTCCACAACAGGATCAACCTGAGGTTGAATATAACCTCAGGATTTCACTTTGTCGCCGAGGGACGAAACAGGCTCTTCACCAGCGAAATGATCCACGATTTTCCACTTGTCAAAGAGTTGATTGAATTTGATCCCGGGCTGGTGGATATGTCGTGGGTATGGCTACATGCCGGTTCATGGCTTGGACACAGCGTGATTGACAGGCTCTACGCCGACTGGCGCATGAAGGATTGGCAAATCCGGGCAGGACGGCAGCGGATTAATTGGGGAATTAACCTGGTCTCAAACCCCAATGATCTTTTCAATACCTATTCATACTTTGACTTTGATTATGAGGAGCGCCCAGGCGCTGATGCCATTCGTATACAGCATTACATGGGAGGCATGTCAAGGGCACAGCTGGCTGTAAGTCCTTCAAAAAACAGCCGGGAAATGGTGGCAGCAGCCATGCTCAATCTCAACCACCTGAACTACGATTTTCAGGCACTGGGAGGTTATTATCGCAACAGGTCGGCTTTGGGCCTTGGATGGGCCGGACATATTGGTGGTGCCGGGTTCAAAGGCGAAGTTACCTGGTTTTATGATCTCGAAAAAATTCCGGAAACAGATCGCGGCAACCTTGTGGCCGCCATTGGATTTGACTATATGTTTGGTACGGGCACCTTTGGAGTGGCTGAATTTCTTTACAACGGAGGTTTTAACAGAGCATCAACGGACGTGGTATTGGTTACTCAACCACTTCAACCCGATAATATCATGTTTTCTGAATATGCTGTCACCCTCAGTACACAGCATTCTTTTTCCAGGATTCTGGGTGGAGGAGTGGCAATGATGCTCCTGCCTGATATTGAATCATTGTTTGTTATGCCCAGCCTGTCATACTCTCTTTTGACAAACTTTGATATTCAGTTCCTGGCACAGATCTTCAAAGGTAGCACAGGCTCCATCTTTGAAAATACCGGTACAGCAGGTTTTCTGATCCTACAGTATTCATTTTAAAAGAAATGTAAATCCTGAATCATTCATCAGGTCTTCACTTAAAAATTTACAGCTTTAGCACATCAAATGAATCTTTCAGAACAGGAAAGAACCAGGATTGAACAATTTTCAGCCATTATCTCCAGAGTTATACGCATGCCTGTAAGCCTGCCGGGTATCATCCAGCTACGATCCTGAACCAAAAGAAGCTGCCTGGGAATGATGGTATTTAAATTTAATCCAATTTAAAATTTCACATGAATACAACTCCGCTTATACTTGGGTTGTCTTGGTGGCGTTATTAAAATTTTAAACAAACAAGATTTATGGGATTATCAAACAAAAAGAACTGGAAAGACAAGGGGTTGAAAGTCATTAACGGTCACAAAGGCAAACAGAAAGTCTACGAAACATACAAGCAATCCGATCCGGGCATGGCAGAGGAATATATAAAGTTTCACGCCAAACAGCCTGACGCCGTGTATATCTCATGGGATAAAGAAAAAAAACGGTTCGTTTCTTAGCTGACCGTTTCCGCACTCTTTTACAATTCCAGGATCTGCCAGAATTAAGGTAAGGTAATCCACAAGGAAATGCCCGGATAAGCAAGGTCTGTTTCTTTCTACCGTATTTGCTGCGTATTGTGAATAAATCTTTTCAATGAACAGAAATTAATGAAAACAATATCAGAAAAACAGAAAAAGATTGCCCGCTATGCCAGGGCGATGGGACATCCGGTTCGTATTTACATTCTTGAGTTGTTATCGGAACAATCGTGCTGCTATAGTGGTGATCTCAGTGAAGTTTTACCCATTGCTAAATCCACCCTGTCGCAGCATTTAAAAGAATTGAAAGATACAGGCCTGATCCAGGGAGAAATTGAAGCACCCAAAATAAAATATTGCCTTCAGGAAGAGAACTGGATTGAAGCACGGCAACTTTTTAATCATTTTTTTGGTCATTAATATTTTTTGTCGCAATTTTGTTCGCAATTTTACGAACAACTAATAACATACTCAATGGAAATTAAAATTCTTGGAACCGGTTGCCCCAAATGCAGGGAACTGGAAAAAGCAACAAAAAATGCAGTGGCAGCGTTGAATCTTTCTGCAACTGTTACCAAAGAGGAAGATATCATGAAGATCATGGAATACGGAATTATGCGAACACCCGGGCTTGTGGTAGACGGCAAAGTAGTGATGAGCGGGCGGTTACCATCAGAGAAAGAATTAAAAGAATACTTAACAAAACAAAGAAGCACATGAAGGTAAAAGTTATGATGGCTATGATCGCCATATTTGCTGCCTCAGTTTTCCCCGTGTCAGCTCAAACTGGAAATCCAAAAAATGCTGACCAGAATATCTCCGGAGATAAGGTGGAGGTTTATTATTTCCATTATTCCCGCAGGTGTGCAACATGTCAGGCAGTTGAAGACCAATCCAAAAAGGCACTTGAAGAACTTTATCCTGAAAAAGTGAAATCAGGTGACTATGTATTCATTGAGTTGAGCATTGAGGACGAAACCAACGCTACGCTTATGGAAAAACTTAATGTTCAGGGGCAATCATTGCTGGTGGTGAAAGGCGATAACCAGAAAAACCTCACCAATGTTGCTTTCATGAATGCACGGTCGAAACCCGACAAACTGAAAGAAGAGATCAAAAAAGCGGTTGAAAGTCTTTAATATGGATTTTTTAACCACTTTATTAGAAAACACAACATTTCCAATCCTTACCGCTTTTATTCTGGGATTAATGATGGCCATAAGCCCATGCCCGCTGGCTACGAATATCACTGCGGTTGGGTTTATCAGCAAAGACATCCGGATTCGCCAAAAGGTTTTTATCAATGGACTGATTTACACTCTTGGGCGAACCCTGTCCTATACAATACTCGCAGTCATCCTGTTTTACAGCGCCGACCAGTTCAAGTTATCCCATTTCCTTCAGGTTTATGGCGAAAAAATTCTTGGACCACTGCTGATCCTGATCGGGCTTTTTATGCTGGATATTTTCCGCATTAAGTTTCCCGGCCTTTCAAACCTTACCGGCAGATTTTCTGAAAAAGGGATAGGTGGGTATTGGGATGTATTTTTACTGGGGGTTGTCTTTGCGCTTGCGTTCTGTCCTTATAGCGGAGTGCTCTATTTCGGGATGCTTATACCCATGACCATCAGTAGCAGTGAGGGTATTTTGCTTCCGGTAGTTTTTGCGGTCGCCACAGGAATTCCGGTGATCATTTTCGCCTGGCTGATCGCCTATACCGTTTCAGGTGTAGGAACCTTCTACAACCGGATCAAGACATTTGAGATTTGGTTCAGGAGGGTGATCGCCATCCTGTTTATTGGCATTGGCATCTATTACGTATTCCTGGTTTTGATCTGATCTTTCAGACACAATGGAAACACCCAAAAAAAATATATTTCCATCCGGCGCATGTATGGCCAAATACCGTGCATACAATAAGGAAGTGCCTCAAAAAAAGGTGCAGAATGAGGCAGAAGCATGGGCATCAGGAAGCAAAGGTTTGCAACACTTATCAGGCAAAGAATTTCTGAACATACCATCAGATAAGGTGTTGTTACTGGATGTCAGACCTGATTACGAATTATCAAGATTGTTTGATATTGAAAACATCCTCTACTGCCCTTATAAGGAAATTGAATCTCACATGGATGACCTGCCAAAAGAAAAACTCATTGTAGTTGCAGATGCCACAGGGCTGAGAAGCAGGGAGACTGCCACGCGGCTCATGGAGGCAGGATTTAAAAAAATTGCCAACCTGGCAGGGGGCATGGTTGACTGGGATCGAAACGATTTACCTGTTACCAAAGACCGTTCACGGATATTATCGGGACAATGCATGTGCCAGTTAAAAACAAGAACCAAAAGCAAATCAGGAAATCAATCAAAATAGATGAAAAAAAGGTGCTTCATTCTTACCACAGTCTTTGTATTTTTCCTTATTGCCTGTGAAAAAGAGAGCAGCAAAACACCTGTCGTTTCCGATGAGATCACTATTGATAGCCTCATAGCTACCCTCTATTCGGTAAAAGCCTGGGATACAACAACCATAATCTGTTATGCGACAGGGGCTGACCTTGTTTATCAGTGGGAATGTGATCATGGAAATTTCAGCGGCAGCGGAATGCAGGTAAAGTATGGCGCAGGCGAATGTTGCGTTGGAACCAATACGATCACGTGTACAGTCTCCAATCATACCGGACAGGTTAAAGAAAGCATTCAGATTTTTGTAACTTCATACTTTAGCGGTGGGAAATAATTATAAACGGATTCCAGTTGTTTTTCTGCTTCTGCTTTTACCGGAATTTCTATGTGCACAATGCTGTTCAGCAGGTAATCCCTTTTTTTATTCCCGTCAAACAACCCTTGAAAAGCAGATCCTTCAGTTAGGAGTCGGATACAAGTATGGCGATATGGAAAACTATTATCACGGCCATCAAAAAATTGACATTGATGATATCAGGCGTTCATGGTTCAACTACCTGAACTTTGATGTTCTTTATGGATTGACACACCGTTTGAGTCTGAGGGCTGATCTTGGATATTATATCAATAAAAATGAAGATTATTACAAGGCTGACTGGGTACAAAAAACCGGGCATGGCCCCGGTGATCTTGAAATCTCAGCCAGGTATCTGGCCTATAAAAACCACATCAGGAAACTTACCGTTCTCCCGTCAATGGGTATCAAACTGCCGATTGGGGTGTTCGATCAGGAAATTGATCATGTTAAACTTCCCATTTCTTTGCAACCTTCATCGGGAAGTTACAAATATTTGACTTCAATATATCTCACCAAAGGATTTAAAAACCAGAAGTTTAACTTAGGAGGATCTGGTTCATTTGAGTATGCTCAATGGATCCATTCAGAAAATTTTGACTACAAATATGGAAACCTCCTGATGTTTTCTCTTATATTTTTATACGAAATCACTCCCCATTTAACCCTGGGGTTGGAAACCAGGAACGAAAACCGTTCTAAATCCCTGCGAGATCATGATTATGTGATTCAGTCCACCGGGTATTCGCTGGTATATGTCATCCCGCATTTGAGTTATTCATTTTTTGACAACTGGGTCATGTCAGTCAATTCCGAAATACCATTTTTCAGATATTATAGCGGGATTCAATTAGGGAACAGAACTGCCTTTTCAGCAAGGATTTCCCGAAGTTTAGATTTTATAGCAAGAAAGAGTAAACTGGTAGATTCTATTGATTGACCGCTTATTTTAAACGCCGCCTGAATTTACAATGGTGAAAGTGTCAATGGCAATAGCCAATTCTTCATTTGTCGGAACCACAATAACAGCGACTTTCGAGTTTGACTTACTGATGATCATTTCTTTTCCCCTGATTCCCTGATTCTTATCCGTGTCAAACCCAAGCCCCAGGTATTCAAAATCCCTGCAAATCGCTTGACGGGTAATGTCTCCATTCTCTCCAATCCCTCCTGTGAACACCAAAACATCAACACCTCCCAACACAGCAGCATAAGCACCAATGAATTTCCGGATACGGTGGTGAAACATATCAAGGGCTAATTTTGCGCGCTCATTTCCACTCCCGGCTGCTTTTTCAAGTTCGCGCATATCGCTTGAAATCCCTGAAATACCAAGAACACCGCTCTCTTTGTTGATCAGCGCATTGGTCTGCGGAATACTCAGATTCTCTTTATCAGCTACATAAAGCAGTGCACCAGCATCAATATCTCCAAGTCGTGTTCCCATGATCAGGCCTTCATTGGGTGTGAGTCCCATGGATGTTTCAATTGATTTACCGTTTTTTATAGCCGCTATGGAAGAACCGTTGCCGAGATGACAAGTAATGATCCGGGTCTGGTTAAAATCCTTATTTAATATTTCACAGGCTCTCTGAGCAACATATTTGTGGCTTGTGCCATGAAACCCATATTTTCTGACCCGGTACTTTTCATACAACCTGTAAGGAAAAGCATAGAGATAAGCATACGGTGGCATTGTCTGATGAAAGGCAGTATCAAAAACACCTACCTGTGGAATGTTGGGCATTAATTGATTGATGGCATAAATTCCCTGCAGGTTGGGAGGATTGTGCAGTGGTGCAAGGTCTATATTTTTCTCCATGGCCTTGATCACTTCAGGCGTGATGGGAACACTGCCGCTAAAATCTTCTCCTCCATGCACCACCCTGTGGCCCACCGCATCAATCTCCTTCAGATCAGCAATAGATCCAACCTCTTCGTTCACGAGGATTTCAAAAACTGTTTGTATGCCAACCGTATGATCCGGAATTGACTTTTCAAATTTAATTTTTTCACCCTCCCCGATGGTATGGATCACAGATGAACCCTCTAACCCGATCTTTTCAACCAATCCCCTGGCCAGCACCTTTTTATCCGGCATCCCGATCAACTGGTATTTGATGGACGAACTTCCGCAATTGAGCACAAAGATTATCATATCCTGCATGTTTATGTTTGAGCGGGCGAAATTATAGAGGTTTTATATCATTCACAAAATCTTTTTACAGCATTCGAAGGATTCAACTTATGTAATCTGCAATTCAGGTGTTTAATCTGAGATTTTTAGTACCGTGCCAAAATTGAATGCTTTTATTTAGATTGCCAATAAATAAGCAATCCTATTGCACAAAAGAAAAAAATAATTATAATTTTGCACCGGTTGTTAATTGAATAACAAAAGGCTTTCACCGAAATATTTCAGAAAAACATGAAAATTCTTGGAGTCTCTTTTTTGGTTCTGATGTCGTTTATTGTCTTAGCTCAAGACGAGAAACAATTTGGCATCAGGTTTTCGGGATTTGTCAAAACCGACCTATTGTACGATTCCCGACAAACAGTTGATGCACGTGAAGGTCATTTCCTGCTCTATCCTAAAAATGAATTCCTGGACTCAAAAGGTTTGGATATTAACGCTGATGGCAAGCTGAACATTCTGTCCATCCAGACAAGACTCACGGGTCACATCACAGGACCGGATGCCTTCGGCGCCAAAACCTCCGGATTGATAGAAGGAGCGTTTTTCGGGAATATCAACTCCGATATCAACGGGTTCAGGCTCAGACATGCTTTTGTAAAGCTTACCTGGGAAAAGTCGGAATTACTGGTAGGACAGTTCTGGCATCCCATGTTTGTCACAGCCTGCTATCCCGGAACAGTATCTTTCAATACTGGTGCACCCTTCGAACCATTTACAAGAAATCCACAGGTTCGCTTCACAAAGACCTTTGGGAAATTCAGCGCCACAGGTGCAGTGATTGAACAGATCGATTTTAAAGATACCGGCCCTGATGGCGAAAGCCCAAAATACCTGATCAACAGCGGGATACCAGAAATAAATCTGTATCTCGAATACAAATCCGATGATTTTTTAATTGGTGGTGGCGTCAATCACAAGGTGCTGCGGCCAAGGCTTTCAATTACAGTTCCCGGTGGCTTTAACTGGTGGTATACTATTCCTGATCTGACGGTTAAAACCAAAGAAACCGTTTCAGGAACCAGTTTTTTCGGTTATGTCAGGACGGTAACCGATCCCGTTACTATAAAACTTTATGGTGTCTTTGGCCAGTTGATGTATGGAATGACCAACCTGGGCGGGTATGCTGAAAACGAAATTATCATTGACACTGTTTTCGGAAGCGGACCGGGACCAGGTGGGGTTCCCTACTTTTATTTTGAAGATGCCGGAATTACTTACACACCATATAATACACTCTCTACGTGGATTGATATCCATACAAACGGAAAAAAAATGCAGGCCGGGTTGTTTGCAGGCTATGCAAAAAATATGGGGACTTCAGATCCGATTGGCGGATCAATATATGCAAGAGGAGCAGACATTGACTATGTCTACCGGATCGCACCCCGGCTCATCTACAACAGCGGAAAAGTGCAGATTGCACCGGAAATTGAATATACGGTAGCAGCCTATGCAACCACGAATTCCGCGACAGGACAAATGAACCGAGACGAAAAAGGAAAGATCACCGGGAGCAAGGAAATTGTCAATTTCAGATTCCTGATCGGTATTTATTATTTCTTTTAAAAACATAAAAAACAACTCAATAAAACAATTTAATCACTTAATCATTTTGTAGTTATGACGAATAAAATCACAAGTTTTGCCGAATACCTGGAAAAATACAGGGATAGCGTTGCAAACCCGGAGGCTTTTTGGGGTGGTATTGCTGAAAGCCATTATTGGCGCAAGAAATGGGACCATGTTTTGGATTGGTACTTTGAAGGAAAGGATGCTCCTTACGTGAATTGGTTTCAGAATGCCAAGCTCAACATCACGGAAAATATTTTCGAACGGAACATGTTCCAGCGCAAAGATCAGGTAGCCATTATCTGGGAACCCAATGATCCCAAAGAGAAAGAAGTAAAACTGACCTATGGGGAACTGTTTGACCAGGTGAAGCAATTCTCAAATGGTTTGCTGAAAGCCGGCGCCAAAAAAGGTGACAGAATTGCCATTTATCTGCCGATGATTCCCGAACTGGTGGTGGCCATGCTGGCCTGCGCCAGGATCGGTGCTATCCATTCCATCGTTTTCGCAGGATTCTCAGCCAATGCTCTTGCCGACAGAATCAATGATGCCGAATCGAACATTGTGATCACAGCCGACGGAGCATACCGCGGGGTCAAGAGCATTCCTTTGAAAAGCATAGTGGATGAAGCATTGGAAACCTGTCCGACAATCAAAACATGTATTGTTTACAATCGGACCGGAGATCATGCACCCATGAAGCCAGGACGTGATATCTGGTGGAATGACCTTCTTGAAGGTGTAAGCAGTGAACACACTGCCGAAGTGATGGATTCGGAAGATACACTTTTCATCCTTTACACCTCCGGATCAACCGGAAAACCTAAAGGTGTTCTGCACACAACAGGAGGTTACATGGTTTTTGCCGAATATACCTTCAAGAATGTTTTCCAGTACAACGATGGCGACATCTATTGGTGTACTGCTGATATTGGATGGGTCACC
The DNA here is from genome assembly GCA_047920975.1 of Bacteroidales bacterium. Taxonomy (GTDB): domain Bacteria; phylum Bacteroidota; class Bacteroidia; order Bacteroidales; family JAADJA01; genus JAADJA01. Next base: position 14,672 of record JBLRXC010000029.1, read on the forward strand.
GGCCATACATATATTGTTTACGGACCACTGCTGACCGGTGCTACTTCCATCATGTTCGAAGGTGTTCCCACCTGGCCTGATGCAGGAAGGTTCTGGGAAGTTGTTTCGAAATATAAAGTCAATCAATTCTATACGGCACCAACTGCTATCCGTGCCCTAGTGCCTCACGGAAATGGTTTTGTTACAAAGCACGACCTCAAATCATTAAAAGTACTTGGGACTGTTGGAGAACCCATCAATGAAGAGGCCTGGAGGTGGTATCATGATGTTGTTGGTGGCGGACGTTGTCCGATCGTTGACACCTGGTGGCAAACCGAAACAGGAGGAATTATGATCACTCCGCTTGCCGGTATCACCCCCACCAAGCCCTCTTTCGCTACCCTGCCATTGCCCGGAATTCAGCCTGTACTGATGGACAACGAAGGGAAGGAGTTAAAAGGCAACTCTGTTGAGGGGAACCTTTGTATTAAATTCCCATGGCCGGGAATGCTGCGGTCCACTTACGGCGATCACCAGCGTTGCTACCAGACTTATTTTGCAAGTTACAAAGGCTACTACTTTACGGGTGACGGTGCCAAGCGCGATGAAGAGGGATATTACCGCATCATGGGCAGGGTCGACGACGTAATCAATGTCTCCGGTCACCGTATTGGTACCGCTGAGGTCGAAGATGCAATCAACCAGCATCCAAAGGTAAATGAATCAGCGGTCGTTGGATATCCACATGAGATCAAAGGACAAGGAATTTATGCCTATGTCACCTGCGAGGAACTTTCAGATGCAGAAATGGAAACCATCGAGAAAGAGATCCGTGACACGGTTACCAAAGTGATCGGGCCTATTGCAAAACCTGACGTTATCCAGATTGTCAGTGGCTTGCCTAAAACCCGTTCAGGCAAGATCATGCGCCGGATTCTGCGCAAGATCGGTGAAGGTGATGCTACCAACCTTGGTGATACATCAACACTGCTCGATCCGGGCGTAGTTGAAGAGATCATTGCCGGGGCCAAAGTGGAAGTCAAGAGGTAATTATTTTATAAACATGAAGAAAAAGCATTTCAGTTCCCCATGATCTGGAATGCTTTTTTTACTTTAAAATGAAAAAACATGAAGGGAATCAAAATTACAAACCGTTGGTTGGTAGTGATCGGAGCCATACTTATCCAGTTAGCCCTGGGTGCAATTTATGCATGGTCGGTTTTTACCAAATTGCTGACAGATGCTGATGGCATATATCAATTCAGTGCGCAACAGGCTGCATGGGTTTTTTCAGCAGGTTTAGCCACTTTTGCCATTGTTATGGTGCTTGCAGGAAAATGGCAGGCGCGGTCTGGTCCAACCATAGTAGCCTTTACCGGAGGAATCGTGTTGGGAATTGGATACATGCTTGGAGGCCTTTTAGGAACCAGCTTCTGGGCGCAGTTTTTCTTCATTGGGATCATTGGTGGAGCCGGAATAGGATTAGCCTATGTGGTTCCAATTGCAGTCGGTGTAAAATGGTTCCCCGATAAAAAAGGGCTGATCACAGGACTTGCAGTTGCCGGGTTCGGTTTTGGCGCTACGATCTGGGTCAAGCTGGCCGATTCCTGGTTTGGGGGATTGTTAAACACTACCAATGTTTTGGGATTACCTGCAGTTCAGAGTGTTTTCTTTATTTACGGCATCATCTTTCTGATCCTTGTTCTGCTGGGATCAATAGTGATGGTAAATCCTCCTGTTGGCTACTCTCCAAAAGGATGGACACCACCGGCTCCTGTCGCCGGAAGAGCAGTTGGCAACATAGACTATTCACCCAACAGGATGCTCAGGACTCCCCAATTCTATGCTTTATGGAGTGTATTTATTTTCTCAGCTCTGGCAGGTTTGATGGTAATTTATTGTATCCGTTTGTTTGGTATTGATTCACTCAACCACCACGGTTTTGAAAATGCAGGTTTGATTGCCGGAACAGCAATGGCCTGGTATGCCATATTCAATGGCCTGGGCCGGATATTGTGGGGTATGGCTTCCGACAAGATTGGCCGGAAAACTTCAATCATTGCTATGACCATTTTCCAGGGGGTTATCATGCTGATGCTTTACCATGTGTTCATTACCTTCGCCTTTTCAACAGGATTTGTCATAGCTGCAAGCATCATCGGTTTCAATTTTGGTGGCAATTTCGCCTTATTTCCTGCTGCAACGGCAGACTTTTTCGGCAATAAAAGCCTGGGCAGTAACTATGGATTCATGTTTACAGCCTACGGTATTGCAGGGATTTTAGGACCGCAACTAGCTGGTTATTTTAAAGATTCGGCTGCCGGATCAGGTGACCCTGTCGTCTGGATGACACCATTCATCATCGCCGGAGTCCTTTGCATCATGGGTGCAGTCATTATGATGCTTACCCGGCCGCCAAAAAATTGAAAGACCTGGTAAAATTGTAATTTCACACAATTAAATATCCGGATTTCGGTTTTTTAAAAAATTTTTGACATGCCCATTAAAAAACTTGACAGCATATTCAGGCCAAAACGCATCGCATTGATTGGCGTTTCCAATGACCCCGGCAGCCTGGGAGGTATCACCCTTCGCAATCTGGTTGGAGGAGGCTACAACGGTGTGGTTTACCCTGTGAATCCGAAAAGGGAGGCTGTCTTCGGAATCCCCTGTTTTCCGGATGTCAAAAGTCTTCCAAAAACACCTGACCTGGCAGTTATCATGACCTCTGCCAAATTTGTCCCACAAATAGTAAAGGATTGCGGGGAAGCAGGTGTTCATGGCATTATCATCATGTCAGCCGGATTTAAGGAATCAGGACCGGATGGAAAAAAACTGGAAGACCAGGTAAGTGAAGAGGTGAAGAAGCACCCTGACATGCGTGTGATCGGACCTAACTGCCTGGGAATCATCGTTCCGGGGTTTAGCATGAATGTCAGCTTCGCATCCAGCATGCCAAAAAAGGGACATGTCGCTTTTATCTCTCAATCCGGAGCACTTTGTACATCAGTTCTTGACTGGGCTCATGAAACCAACGTCGGATTCTCCTACTTCGTGTCAATCGGAAATTCGATGGATGTGAACTTTGGAGACCTGATTGACTATTTCGGCCAGGATCCCAACACAAAATCCATTGTGCTGTATGTTGAGTCGATCACACAAGCCAGAGCATTCATGTCAGCGGCCAGGGCATTTGCAAGGAAAAAACCCATCATTGTTTACAAAGCCGGAAGATTTCCGGAGTCAGCCGAAGCAGCAGCATCACATACTGGTGCAATGGCCTCCGAAGACGCTGTATACGATGCTGTGTTCAGGCGTGCAGGACTATCTAGGGTTTATGATATTGGTGATATTTTCGATTTTACTGACCTCATCGGAAGGAAAAGAGCACCCAAAGGAAGTGGTTTGGCGATTGTTACCAATGCAGGAGGCCCGGGTGTTATGGCTACCGATACGCTGATCTCAATGGAGGGCAGGTTGGTTAAACTGACGGATGAGACCATGCAAAAACTGGATGAATATCTTCCACCTTTCTGGTCACACGGAAACCCGGTTGATGTGCTTGGAGATTCCACTCCCGAGAGATTTGCACGGGCAACAGAACTTGTACTGGAAGACGAAAATGTAAATGCGGTACTGGTGATCCTGACGCCACAGGCCATGACGGCACCAACTGAAACGGCAAAAGCCATTGCAAAACTCTCCGAAAAATCTACCAAACCACTGATGGCAGCCTGGCTTGGAGGAGCCTCCATGCGAGAAGGGATGCAGGTTTTCAGCAATGCCGGTATCGCTGCCTATGAGACACCTGAACAGGCCATCAGGGCTTTTATGACCCTCTCCTACTATTCAAAAAATCTCCAGATGCTCTTTGAAACGCCACAGGAGGTGCCGGTAACATTCAGCTACGACCGCACAGAACTGCGTCGTAAATACATCGAGGGGGTTTTTCCGAAAATGAAGATCCTTTCGGAAGACGACTCCAAAATGCTCGTCAACGACTATGGTATTGATACGACACACCCTGAGCTGGCCAAAACAGAGGATGAAGCAGTCAAAATAGCAAAAAAGAAGACCTATCCTGTTGTCCTCAAAATCTTCTCACACGACATCATTCACAAAACGGATGTTGGAGGCGTTGTCCTCAACATCGAAAATGAAGAGATGCTTAGAGCAACGTACCGCAACTTGCTCAAATCGGTAAAGGAAAGAGCTCCCGAAGCAAAGATTGAAGGAATTACAGTCCAGCGAATGATTCGCTCGAAAGATTCCGTAGAACTGATTGTTGGAATTAAAAAAGATCCTGTTTTCGGCACTGTCATGCTTGTTGGGATGGGGGGTGTGTCCGCAGAACTATTCAACGACAGGCGGCTTGAATTTCCACCACTCAATGAACAGCTGGCGCGACAAATGCTCAAATCGCTGAAAATCTATCCTCTGCTCACCGGATACCGGGGTAGTGAACCTAAAAATATGGACAAATTGATAGAGGTACTCATCAGGGTGTCATACCTGGCTGCAGATTATCCTGAAATTGAAGAACTGGATATCAATCCGCTGATTGTGACTACCAATGATGTGATTGCACTGGATGCGCGTATTGTGGTTGACCAGGAATTGCTCGGGAAACACACCCGCGATTATTCACACCTGATCCTTCGTCCCTACCCCGAAAGGTTCATCAAACCAGCTACACTGAGTGATGGAACCGAAGTTCTCCTCCGGCCCATTAAACCAGAGGATGAACCACTATGGCTTGAATTATTGGGAAGTTGTTCCAAAGCATCTATTTATTCGCGATTCCGGTACGACTTTTACTTTGACTCCCACGAGGTTGCTACCCAGTTTTGTTTCATTGATTATGATCGCGAAATGGCCATCGTAGCAGAAGTTGAGAGCGAGGGACGCAAAAAACTGATTGGCGTCGGTAGACTGATCAGCGACCCGGATGTGGTCGTTGCAGAATATGCCGTTTTAATAACCGATGCATGGCAAAAGAAAGACCTTGGACAAATCTTAACGGCTTATTGTCTCGACATAGCTGAGCAAATTGGCATCAAACGCGTATCGGCTGAGACTACAAAAGACAATAAACCCATGATCTCTGTCTTTCAAAAGCTGGGGTTCAAAGTATTCTTTAATGACGATACAACGGTAACCGTTTCCAAAGAAATGCCGGTTTAAAAGGGTTTCATTAATCCTGGATATTTGTTTTCCTCAGGTTCCTATAACTACTCCTGCGTAGAATTGGTTTTGTGCAACAGGTTTGAATTTCTGTGGATTAAAAAAATCAATCGCATGGGAATCAGCGGCATCAACCCAATGGTCATCTTATTCAACCAACCGGGAATACATTCTGATTTTTTTCTAAAAAGTGCATGAATGGCTCTTTTAGCAACATATCCGGGAGTGTGCATAACGCCAAACCTCATGGCTGATTTCATGTTTATTTTGTTCGGGTTGTAAAGCCCGGTTGCAGTAGCACCAGGAATAAGGCAGATGACATTCACATTATAAATTTTCAATTCGTTGCGGAGAGCACGTGTGAAATACCGCATATATGTTTTTGAGGGTCCGTATATGGAGATCCCGGGATAGGGCATCACCGAGGAGATAGAAGCCACGTTGAGGATGTGACCGCGCCGCCGTTGTTTCATCCTGTTGCCAAACAATTTACAGAGAATCGTCGGAACCCGGATGTGCAACTGAAGAATGGCATTGATTTGTTCCAACGGAGTTTCCACCGTTTCAGAGAACACCAGAATGCCTGCATTGTTAACCAATATTTCGACCTTTAATTTTTGTTGCTCAGCATAATCGTAAACAATCCGGGCGCTATTTTCCTGAATTAAATCAATACAAAACGTATGACAGGTAACGGAATACCTGGATTCAATCTCAGCCCTGCAATGCTCTAAATCAGCCTGCCGATTGCTGACCAGAAGCATTGAGAATCCCCTGCCGGCTAACTCATGAGCAATGGCAAGTCCGATACCTGATGAGCCACCAGTGATCAGTGCAATACGATTTTGATCATCACCTTTCATTCTCTTCATTTTGGATACAACTAAAAGATCCGTTATACATCACTGCAATGCAGTGATTGCAGGTATCGCAGGAGGACTGCTTTAATTCTTCATTTAGCAGCTTGTTGATGAAATCAGGATCTTTGATCAGCGCACGGGCAATGGCAACCGCATCAAACCCTTCGGAGAGCACAGTTTTAATATTTGCTGCAGACAGAATACCCCCAACATAAACCAAGTTCATTTTCAATTCTTTTCTGAACAGGCGTGCATCCTCAAGAAAATAATTTTCCCTGAACGGAACTTCCGGAACCATGATCCTGCCAAAAATCCTGACCATAAGTCTCACCAGAGGATTGTCAACATGTCTGGCCAGTGTTTGCACCGGCATGGCACCCCGCAACACATACATCGGGGCTCGGCTCACAAAACCACCACTCAGCACCAACGCATCAACCCCCATTCTCTCAAGTGTCTTTGCTACTTCAAGGGATTCACCGGTTTCCATTCCTCCAGGAAAACCATCCCGCATATTGAGTTTCACCAGCACTGCTGTTTTTCCTGCAGCAACTTTCAACACCTCCTCCATCACCAGTTGCATGAACCTCATCCTGTTCTGTAAATCACCACCAAAATCATCTTTTCTCCGGTTGGTATGCAGTGAAAGGAATTGGCTGATAAGGTATCCGTGTCCGGCATGGATCTCTACGGCATCAAATCCCGCATGTTGCGCCAGGCGGACCGCATGGCCAAAACTTTTTGCCATTTCATAAATTTCATTTCTATTCATCCCCCTTACAAAGGAAGGTGCATAGAGGTTAAAATGAGTTGAGGCCGATATTGGCCGGGATCCGGTTATGCTCTTTTTTGCCATATTGCCGCAATGGCCCAGCTGAATGGATGCAGCGGCTCCTTCCCGGTGAATGGCATACGTAAGGCGCTGCAACTGTGGCAAAATTTCGTGTCGCACCCACAACTGATGCGGAAACGAAAGCCCACACCGCGTGACTGAAGCATAAGCAACCGTTGTCATGCCGATACCACCGGCCGCCACCGATCTATGATAATCTATCAGTTCCTCACTCACCTGGTGATTGGCACACATCCCTTCAAAAGCAGCTGCCCGGATGGAACGGTTGCGCAACTGCAAAGGACCTATTTTCACAGGTGTAAACAACATGCTGTAAAAATACTAGGAATATTGTCTCACATAGGATTGATTCGTTCGAGAAAACCCAAATTTCATTATGTGCATCCTGTTTGCCTTCGTCTTCATTTTATCCTTTGTGAAACTATTTGCGCAAAACGACCTCCTTCTAATCTTAAACCAAGGCTCCCGACATCAAACTTTTTTTAATTTTGTTGTCCTTTAACTAAAGAGTCATGGCGCATTCCATACGGGAACTGAAGAACACAGCTCTTAACATCAGGATTTCCATTATCACATCACTGGCCGAATCCGGTTCGGGCCACACGGGTGGATCCCTGGGACTGGCAGATATTTTTACAGCACTCTATTTTAACGTCCTGAACATTGATCCTCGAAAACCTTACTGGGAGAGCCGTGACAGGTTGATTCTATCAATAGGCCATGTGGCCCCGGTCTATTATGCAACCCTTGCCCATGCAGGGTTTTTCCCGGTTGAGGAGCTTTCTACCCTGCGCAAAATGGGTTCCAGGCTGCAGGGGCATCCCGGGCGTGAACATGGTCTTCCCGGTATTGAACTGTCAGCAGGATCTCTTGGACAGGGACTATCTGTTGCCGTAGGTATGGCACTGACAGCCAAAACCGACCGACAGAAATGGCGGGTCTTTTCGATCCATGGTGACGGCGAACTGCAGGAAGGAAGCATTTGGGAGGCCGCCATGAGCGCTGCCCACTACACGCTGGATAACCTGATCGCAGTCGTTGACCGCAATGGCGTTCAGATTGACGGCAAAACCTCTGATGTGATGGAAATAGAGCCGCTTGCGGATAAATGGAGAGCCTTCGGATGGGAGGTTTTTGAGTGTGACGGACACGATTTCAATGATCTATTAAGCACTTTGCATAAAGCATCAGAAACAGTTGGTAAACCATCTGTAATCATTGCAAAGACAATTATGGGAAAAGGGGTTCCAGAAATTGAGGGAGATTTCAGATGGCATGGTAAAGCTCCTTCAAAAGAGGAGGCGGAAAGATTTATTCAGCAATTGATCATGGATTAGGTATCAGGTTATGAACATGACAGAATTCACCGGAAAAAAAATGGTCAACAGAGGTTATAAAGCAACCAAACTAGGATTTGGAGAAGGTGTTCTGGAAGCAGGTAAACTGAACCCGAACGTTGTCGGCCTCGGTGCTGATATTACCAGTTCCGTTTCGATGAATCTCTTTGCAGATGCCTTTCCCGATCGCTTTTTCTCTCTTGGTATAGCCGAGCAGAATTGCGTTGGCGTTGCTGCCGGGATGGCACTTTCTGGCAATATCCCGGTTTTCTCAACCTATGGCGTATTTGCCGCTTTACGCACTACCGATCAGATCAGGATTTCAGTTTGTTACAATAACCTGCATGTGATCATTGGCGGAGCGCATGCAGGTATTTCCGTTGGACCCGATGGAGCTACCCACCAGGCGATGGAAGATATAGCCGTGATGCGGGTTTTACCCAACATGACTCTCCTTTCGCCATGCGATGCCACCCAGACCCGCATAGCCACGCTGCAAGCCATCAACGAACTAACTGGGCCGGTCTATATCCGTTTTGGCAGGGAAGCAGTGCCGGATTTTACTTCCGCTGATCAGGATTTCCAAATTGGTAAAGGCCAGGCGCTCAAAGAAGGCAATGACATCACCATCATGGCTACCGGCCACATGGTCTGGGAAGCTCTACAGGCTGCTCTCATGCTCGGAAAAGAGGGCATTGATGCCCGCGTGGTCAATATTCATACCATTAAACCCATTGATGAACAAATCATCATCAAGGCAGCCAGGGAGACAGGCTGCATTCTGACTGCAGAGGAGCACCAGGTGATGGGTGGTTTCGGCAGCGCTGTGGCAGAAGTGGTTGTCAGGAATCATCCGATCCCAATGGATTTTGTGGGGATGAACGACTCCTTCGGTGAATCGGGCAAACCAGAGGAACTGATGGAAAAGTATGGGCTTACGGCGGAAGTAATAAAAACAAAAGCCTTTCGTCTGATCCAGGCTACCAGATGATGCATTCTGAGAAATATCCCTGTTTAAGAAAATCATATAAGCTCAGAACAAAGAAGGATAAATGCTTGTTATCTTACTATAAACAAAACTTAGAGATGAACAATACTCCTTTAGATGCCATTATTAACCGCTGGAGTCCGCGTGCTTTCAGCAATAAAGAGATAGAGTCTGAAAAAATTGAGCTACTGTTTGAAGCGGCACGGTGGGCGCCGTCAAGCAGGAATGAACAGCCGTGGAGCTACTATTATACTATAAAAAATGAACAGGTGGCCTTTGATAGATTTATTGATTGTCTGAATCCCGGGAACCGGGTCTGGGCAAAGCATGCAGCAATACTCGTGCTATCGGTTGCCAAAAAGCATTTTGATTATAAAGACCTTCCCAACCGCCATGCATTACATGATACAGGAGCAGCAAATGCTTACCTCGTTCTGCAGGCAGCAGAACTGGGCTTACAGGGGCATCAGATGGCTGGTTTTGACAAAGAGAAAACATTGAAAGCTTTTAGTCTTGATCCTGAAAAATATGACCCGGTAACCTTTATAGCGTTGGGTTATGTGGGCGATCCAAACGCACTGCCTGATGATTTGAAAGAAAGCGAAACTGCGTCGCGCAAAAGGAAAGATAAAAGCGAGTTTGTAAAAAAAATAAAAAGCTAATACATGGAAGTAATCAATAACAAAGAAAAAAACCGGTTTGAACTTGATATTGATGGGCACCTGGCAATTATTGAATACCAGGAAAAGGATGGCAACATTGCACTCACTTCAACCCAGGTACCTGATGCCCTCTCAGGACGCGGGATCGGAAAAGAGCTTATCAGTCAGTCCGTAGCCCAGATTGAAAAAACAGATTTGAAGATCATCCCTGTCTGCAGCTTCATCCAGGCCTGGTTTAAAAGAAATCCTGAAAAAAACGATTTGCTGTTGCATCAGTAAAGCAGCCTATCAGATCCTTCCAAAAGGCAAAAACCGGAATACTCGTCTTTGGTAATCGCTGTATTCAGGGTCCTTACCAGTGCTTGTCTCTTCACTGAAGTCTGAGCTAATAATAAATTGTCCATGAAGCCACTTCCTACCATTTGATCTCATAACCAACTCCCCATTCAAAATAGTCGGCACGTGCAAACCAATGGTGTTTAATAGAAAATTGCACTGAAAAATTATTTTTTAAAGAATACTTCACCCCCAGTCTGTTTGCAAACCTGGGTATTTCATCTGATGGTTTATATATGTAAATACCGGGGTGAAGGATAAAGGAAATATGACCTAAATCCTGTTGCAGTGAGAGGTGTAAAGATGATTGAAATGGTGGCGGGGGAGCATCAGGTGTTGCAAGATTATATGGATAAATGGACCACGTGTCATTGTAAAAAAAGTTGACTCCAATGCCAATACTGCTTTCAGCCAGGAATAAATAACTGTAATCAAATATCAGACCCGATGCAAATATTTTTTGATCTACACGACTGTGAACCTGTTTTATTCCCGGCGCCACCATGATGATAAACCGGTTCCTTTCATTAAGCGATTTTTTTCTTTCAATCAGCATAGCTCCTGAATGGGTATGGTGCGAATGTAATTCTAACCCAATATGAAAGGTCAACAGGTTTAATCCCATGTTTGGCGCTACAATTTTTCCGTTTGAAAGATGATGAAATGATATTCCCGGACGGAGTATCCATTTTTCGTGCCCTGTTCTTATTCTTCCCGACAGCGATAATTGTCCATAGGCATTGAGATGAGAACCAATTGCCAGGTTCAGGTATTTGCTGTCTGGATTATGATTTTTTGTTGCGTAACCAACACCTAAACCAATTTTATACTGAACCGGTAATTTATTGAACAACCGGGGACTTCTTAGCCCGAAAAAAAATGCATGCATATTTCCAAAAACCTTGTAATTTCCAAGGTTACTGAAAATGTAACCTGACCCAAGTGTAACATTACCAGCTTGCTGGCTTGTGGGGTGCTCAAACCAAATATTTGTTTCAATGCTCTTTATGTTTTCCTGGTTCAGGTATTTTAAATAAGTGTAATGCGGCATCATTGCCCCATAATGATGGTTCAGGGCATAGTTGATAAAACCTTTGGTCACTGTATCCCGGGCACCTGCCGGCAAATTTCCGATCACAAAGAAAAAGGATGACAGAATAGAGGCTTTTAGCAGGTTCATCATTAAAAGGTTGACAATTTATATTGAGTTACTGACATTGCATTAAATCTATTACAGTCCTTCATTTCATAGAACAACTTTGAATCATGCTAAAATAAAAATAATTCCAGATTACACTTTAGGGTTTTCTGATACTCAGCACAACAGAAGAAATCTTAAGGAGAATTCTTTAACACCTTTTATTCATTGTGTTTAGATGATATTATAAAGTTGATATTTTTGACATGGTTCCATTAAAACCTGAGTCTTCTTAAAATTTTATGTTACAATTCGAGGGTAGGTTTAAAAATGATCCCTAAAACCGTTTCGCAGAATAGACGATGTCTTCAATACTAATTCTGGCAAGCTGTTCAAAGGCAAGTTTAAAGGAACTGTATTGATTTTAGTCAGGAAAAAATGATGGCTTCTCTGTTTCATTTCTAATTCTGTCAGTGCTTTGAGGCTTTTAAGAGAACTACTTATACGAAAAAGATCATTCCGGCACCAGCGAACTTGTTCCAATGTTGGGCTTCCATTGGCTATTCTTGTCCTTGTTGTTGGTTTGTCCATCCAGATTGAAATCGGAAGGCAGATAACCGGCTTTCCCGGCTTGTAAGGGGGCTGACCAGACGTCGGTTTTATCGGCAACGGATACTGCGCCATCTCCGTTTCCATCGCCGCTTCGCATACCCCAGACACCGGTAGCAAGTTGTTTTGTCCCTGCGACTCCTCCATGAACCTGCAATGCAGATGTTGTAAAATCATAAGTGTATGACCCGTTGCTTAATGTTGCAGGTACCGAACTCATAATGCTAATATGGTTCCTGTGATGAATGGCCACAAAGAGGTTTTCGGTGATGGTTTGGCTGAATGTCAGGTCGGATATTCCATCTAGTGATTTGATGGTTCCGTCGGCCAGGATGAATGCCGGCATTTTTGCCACTGTTGTTGCTGAAGTGGCTGCCGTGGCTGTTCCAGCATCGCGAAGTTCCACCAACATCCAATCAACAATGCTTTCGGATGGTATTTCTGAAACTGCTCCGTCTCCATCAAAAAGCCAGACGGGAGAAGGATTCCCAAAATACGGAAGGGCAGGATTGAAAGGATGATTCATCGGGAGGATGCTGTTCAGGGTGGTGTTCATACCGGCGCCGTTAAAAGGACCTTCCAGAAAGGCTTTCAACTGAAGTCCGGCATGAAGCTGAATCTGGCCGCTAAAGACAGCATTGAGCGTGTCAAGGAGGGGTGTACCTGCAATGATTCCCGATCCGGGGGCTGTTTCGATGTAATCGCCGGTGATCTCCCAGATGATAACACCTTTTGCATTGTTATCCATCACATACTGCGCTTTGTGCATCAGCGATTCGCCGTCATCATAACTCACGAAAGTATTGATGGAGTTCCCAAGCAGGTAGGGACATTTCACCAGGTTATCCCATGTGCGGGTAAACAAATCCATTTTATTGAGGATGTTATAATAAAGCGGTTGGCCCTCATCCTCCCAAAAGGTGACGCCATCATAACCGGTATGCGGACCATAAAGTTGCGTGCAGTTTGCATACGATTTCCCATAGAAAGCCACCCCGATGTTCACTTTTTCGGGGGGAACACCGTAAGTCTGCGTGAGCAAAGTGAAGGCGCCGTCAACACACCAATCAGGATCACCGACCAAAGGCGGGTATAAAGGCGTGTTGAAATTGCTCTCCGGATCCCATGAGCCGTGAAAGTCATAGGTCATCAGGTTCACCATATCAATCAGCGGAAGGACACTGGCCCATTCGATATTCGACATATGACTTTGAGCAGCCCCGAAACAAGATGTAAGCAGGTAATCCTTGTTATGAGCGGCTTCAAGAGAGTCGAGGGAGTTGCGTAGTTCCTGTACCAGCAGCGTAAAATTTTGTTTATCCTGCGGAGTGCCTCCATTGGGCGCATAGCCGGGATATTCCCAGTCCAGGTCAACCCCATCAAAGTTGTATGTATTGATCAGGTTCACACATGCATTGACAAACGTCTTGCGCTTTACCGCATTGGTGGCAATGCCGGGGAAGTTGTATGAATCGTTCCAACCGCCGATGGAAGGAAGTAGTTTCACCTCAGCCTGTTTGGCAAGGTAAGGCAGGCTCTTGGTAGAGTCGTGGTAGATAACAGGCCACCAGATGATCGGACCAAGTAAAAGGTTTTCATCCGCCCAGGAGTCTGTGGATGTAATCGTTCCATCAGCCATTGGCCTGAAAAATGCGTAATTGATCACCGTGTACTTTTCGTAAAAAATCGTCTCCGGGTTCACCAGTTTATTGCGGTCGTACCATTGCCAGTTGGGGTAATAACCAACGATCTCCTTTTGCGGCTGCGGGAAAACTTTTAATGCACAAAGCGGAAGCAATATCAGGAGAAATAAGCGATAAGTAATTTTTACTTTCATAAGTGAGTGATTATGATGGCAAATCTAAGGGAAAATAAAGGATTAAACAATAATATTGGTAAATATAAAATTGATAAATTTGATCGAATTTTTGAAATGAGGGGAGGTCTATACTATTATTCCGGCGATTAAATATTTCCAATCAGCTTGCTTTTGCATACCTGACTTTTTCGTGATCAAAGAACTTTGCCACTTTATCTTTATTCCATTGCAAACTTCTCATGTATGACCTGACATTGCCTTGTAGTTCTTTCTGACTTTTTGGCGCTGGTTTTCGATTTACATTTGCCTTTACATCATTGTTCACGTACTCATCCGGGTTTAATTCGGGACTGTATGCCGGCAGGAAAAACAATTCGATCTTGTCCTTGTGTTTTTCAACCCATCGGGTAACTTTCTTTGCATGATGGACACGCAAGTTGTCAACAATCAGA
>JBLRXC010000030.1:0-28425 GCA_047920975.1 Bacteroidales bacterium
AAGCTGCTTGCTTGTGCCAATGCCAATAAAACCTCCTTCGCGGGTAATGATGTTTTTATCTCTTAAATCTTTGCCACTGCCAACAATGAAGTAAGCTGTATTCACCTCAATCGTTTTCTCTTCAATTGTTCGTGTTTGATCATCAATCACAGCGGATTTTTCCTGGGTCTCTATTGACAACCTGGAGACATCCTGGGTCAGATCGGTGATTTTGATATTCATTTTTTCAAGTTCTTCCCTGAGTTCTGCGATGGATTGATCCTTTTCCTCAATTTGTGTGGTCAATCGGGAAAGCATTTTTTCCAGCTCTTTCACCTGATAGTCAGACCGTCCAAGCTTTTTCCGTGCATCGTCCAGCTTTGTTCTGGAATCAAGTAAGAGTGAATAGATTGAATTGATGTCATCGTTAATCTGGTTTTGTACATTTTTTTTCAGTTCTTTAGAATCGGCAGTGTAGTCGGAGATGATCATCTCTTTTGCCTTGATCGAATCAAGATTAGTCTGAATTTCATTGATAGCTGTTAAAAACTCATTGAGACTGAGGTCTCTTTCGTAATTTTGCTGCATGAGACTGTCATTCTTGGTTTCAAGTTGCTGAATCTTTTTTTGATTACAACTGATCAGAACCGGTAACAGGATGAAAACTAGAATTAACTTTTTCATTGGTTTGTACTTTAAAATTTTAAGTAATTAATTGTGCTTCATGTGGTAACGAAACAATAAGAAATTAATTGCAAATATATGTTTATTTTAACTACGTTTGACCTTGAAATAGAAAGATGCGACTCAGGACAGAAAATCTGATCAAGAAATACAGCAAAAGAACTGTGGTAAACGATGTTTCCGTTGAGGTGAGTAACGGGGAGGTCGTAGGGCTTCTTGGTCCCAACGGAGCTGGAAAAACTACTACATTCTACATGATCGTGGGATTGATAAAACCACTATCCGGAGAAATCTATCTTGAAGACACTGTTATAACAGATGAACCCATGTACCGCAGGGCGCAGAGGGGCATAGGTTACCTTCCGCAGGAGGCCTCAGTTTTCAGAAAACTAAGTGTTGAGGACAATATCAAAGCAGTGCTCGAATTTACGAGGCTGACCCATGAAGAACAAAAGGAGAGGCTCGAAACCCTCATTGAGGAATTTGGTTTGACCCATGTCCGTAAAAGTTCCGGCATTCAACTATCCGGAGGAGAACGGCGCAGAACAGAGATTGCCAGAGCCCTGGCTGTTGACCCAAAGTTTATACTGCTTGATGAACCTTTCGCGGGAGTTGACCCAATAGCGGTTGAAGATATTCAGCATATTGTCAGTAGTCTGAAAGAGAAAAATATTGGTGTCCTCATTACCGATCATAATGTTCATGAAACATTATCCATTACTGACAGGGCTTATTTGCTTTTTGAAGGTGCTATTTTAAAGTCAGGTACATCCGAGGAGCTTGCCTCAGATGAGCAGGTGAGAAAACTGTACCTCGGAAAGAACTTTGAACTGCGCCGGTAAGGTGGGTCAGATGTTCAATGATAAATCGTTTGTTCATTTCTCAAATCTATTGATTCTTCCCCCTGAATAATGAAGTCATAAAATCGGTGGCCAGTGAAGAGATGGTCTCATAGAAGTTTTTGGTCCTTGCATGGTTGTAATCCCTGATCGCTCCTATGTAATCTCTGTTTTCTTTTTTTGCCCTTGCCCTGAAAAGTAAAGCTTCTGTATGATCAGGACTGATCTCAAGAGTGCTGTCGAAATCATCAATGGCCCCTTCATAATCTTTGATGAGGTATTTGTTCACCCCACGCAGAAAATAAATATCGGGATTGCCCGGGAGTAAATCTGCCAGTTGATCACACATTTGAATTGCCTCTATATTCCTTTTCGATTCAGTGAATGCAATAGCATCGCTTAGATAGTCTTCTATCTCGGACTGGCCGGCCAGATTACAGACGGTTAAAATGGTCAACAAAACCAACAGTGCAATCCTCATTTCAGATATGATTTGTTATTCTGACGGGTTAACAGTGTTTTTCGTTACATACTGGTGTAATACGTTTTCAGCAGTATGTCCGATATGTCTCCATGCCTCCATTACAAAATCCTTGTTTGCACGGGTTTGACCAACGACCATTCGAAGGGTAAATTTCCCATTCAGTTTGGTATGGGAAAGGTACAGTTTTCCACTGTCATTCAATGTATGGAGCAACCTTTCATTCAGTTTATTCAGGATCTGTTCATTGGTTATTCCGATTGGTTTATAGCGGAAGCAAACCAGATTCATCGTTCCGGGAGCAACAATTTCATAGTCAGGGTGGTGATCGATAGAAGATGCCAGCAATTTCGCAATTTCTATATGGCTTCTCAGTCTTTCCCGGAGTCCTTCCACACCAAAACTCCTGATAACAAACCATAGTTTCAGAGCCCTGAACCTCCGGCCCAGCTGAATTCCCCAGTCGCGATAGTCATTCACCATCCCGGATGTTTTTGTCTTCAGGTACTCAGGATTGATGCTGAATGTTTTGATGAGTGCTTCGCGATCCTTTACAAAATAGGCTGAGCAGTCAAAGTTGGTCATCATCCATTTGTGGGGGTTAATAACAAAACTATCCACATTGTTAATGCCTTCAATCATCCATTTAAATTCATCAAGGATCAGTGCCGTACCGGCATAGGCAGCATCAACATGTAACCATAACCTATACTTTGCAGCGATTTCAGAAATTGGTTGCAGCGGGTCAATAGCCGTGGAGCCTGTAGTTCCCAGGGTTGCGACAATACAAACCGGAGCCAGTCCGGATTTTTTATCAGCCAGAATGGCTTTTTCCAGTTTCTGAACATCCATCCGGAACTCACTGTCAACATCAACTTTGACCACGCTATTTCTGCCGAAACCAGCTATTTTAGCACCTTTTTCAATGGAAGAGTGGGTTTCGGATGAACAATAGATTCTGTAATTGTTTTCTTGAAAACCTGAGTCATTGATTTGGAAACCGGTATGTTTTTCACGGGCAGTTAAA
Source organism: Bacteroidales bacterium (assembly GCA_047920975.1). Taxonomy (GTDB): domain Bacteria; phylum Bacteroidota; class Bacteroidia; order Bacteroidales; family JAADJA01; genus JAADJA01. The sequence continues at coordinate 3,011 of JBLRXC010000030.1, forward strand.
AGTGCTACCAGGGTTGCTGTGGAAGCAGTGTCCTGGATCACACCATGGAATTCAGAGGGAATACCTGTCATCTCTTTCAGCCAGTCCATCACTTTCTCCTCAAGCTCAGCGGCTGCCGGAGATGTTTCCCAAACCATACATTGTGCACCAAGAGCGGCTATGAGCATTTCAGCAAGAATGGATGGGTAACTTGAATTGGCCGGAAAATAGGCATAGAAGTTTGGACTTTGCCAGTGAGTTACGCCAGGCATGATTATTTTTTGAAAGTCATCAAATATTTCCTGAAACGGCTCTGGTTGTAAAGGTGGCCGGTTTGGGAGTTGCCAGAATATTTCACGGGGTTTGACCTGCGATTTAACCGGGTAATCCTCTGCAGCCTCTATGTAATCTGCTATCCAGTCTACCAGTTCATGGGCAAATTTTCTGAATTCTGTTGAATGGATCATATCTTTTTTTATCAACACGAAAATAGAAAAAAATCATGAAAAAAGCCCCGGACATGCCGGGGCTATAACCTAAAAAACCAAATATAATTATGAAAACACCTATTTGATGATGATCCGGTGAACAGAACTTTCCTGCACCGTTTCAATCACCATAAAATATAAGCCCTTATTCAATCCACTCAGGTCAATAGTTCTTCTGTAATTTCCATTCACAGAGCCGTTACTTTCTCTATAGACTTCATGACCCAGCGTATTCATCACTTTAATCTTCAGTTGATCTGTCTGCATCCCTTCCATATCAAGTGTAAATATACCGGTGTTGGGATTTGGCCAGATTGAAATATTATCTGCCATGCTTTCTGAGATACCGGTACAAATATTTACAAAAATAAAATCCTCAAATGTAATGGTATGGCTATCAACTCCATCTGATACGGTCAGTGTAACATCATATGAACCTGCCGATGAATACATCACCATTGGGTTCTGGAATGCTGAGGTGCCGGGCATACCCCCTTCAAATGTCCATGACCATGAAACCGGGTTGCCGGCTGACATATCATAGAACTCTACAACTTCTCCTTCACAAATTTCTGTTGAACTTACGTAGAAAAATGCCTGAAGTGTATTTTCAAACCCAAAAAATTCAAGGTATGTACTGAACAGATCTTCTTTTGTTGAGGGCGTTACGCCATCTGTTAGTCCGCCAAACTCATGCGATACCCCTATGGTTTTGTAAGTGCCCTGATCATTGGCTACAGCTGTTCCATAACTCGGAGAATTATTTTGGAGGATGAGAAATGCTGATCCGGTTGGCTGGATGCGGTCAATATAGCTGTTATCGCCTGAATAAGCAAATGACATCCCTTCAGTAAAAGTGCCTGTTTGCCCGATGATAGTGCTTAAATCTCCGGATCCATCTGCTGTTGGATTGATCCCAAACATATTGTGCACAGGTGTCTGAGTATCATAATACCAGGTATCTCCACCTTCCATATAAAGATTTCCACCATTGTTGAGGAATCCGGCCAGTGCCTGACCCTGGCTTGTGGTTAGCACATGATTGTCCGGATAAATTCCCAGACACAGGAAAATAGAGGAATATAAACCAAGATCAGCCGGGAAAGAGGTTGTATATTCAGCCGTAAGGTCAATAACAGCTATGGCATCCATCATCTTGTTGGCAGAGTTGGTGTTTCCGTCAAGGTCAATGATCAGAACGGGAATCTGTCCTATGACTTCTGTAAATGATGCCGTACCGTTGAGGCTCAGGTCTCCCGATATTGCCAGGTTAAAAGTAACAGGATGGCCTGCAGGAGTGGCAACACTTGCAGTCACTGCAAAGCTCTGTTGCACAGTGGCGCCTGCATTGATATTGCCATAGTTTTGTGTCCCCTGATTAATCGTGATAAAGGGGTCGGGGCAGGTTAAAAGGGCTGATACATTGAAAGCATCTGATGAACCCTGGTTTTCGAGTTGAATAGTAAGTTGAACCGTTTCACCCGGATCAATTTTCCCATTGTTATTACCGGTAACATCAACGATTGTGTATTCAGGCATGTCTATAACAGCTGCGTGTAATGGCAATGCCAATGAACTCACCCATGAATTCTTTGAAGTGCTGTTGAACTCAACTTCAAGGACAGCTATGTGGCCATCGGGAGCATTTTCATGGATAAAAATTTCAAAAGCTGCGGGTCCTGTAACGGTTGTACCTGCAGATATATCACCAAAAGTATAACCATTATCTGTGATGGTTATGTATGGGTTTGTGGTTGAAAGAGTTGCTGTTACACCTGAAGCTACTTCAGTTCCAACATTCTCGGCTGCTACATTCAGCAATACTGTTTCACCGTAATCCGCCTGGCCATTATTGTTTCCTGCTGTATCATTCACTTCATAAGAATGAACGATAACATAAGCGCCTCCCGGAGGTACAACAGTAATCTCATCGTAAATGGTCACCATGTTATAGGCTGTTACGGTGAGTGTTGCGTCTCCGGGTAAAAGTGTATGGCTAATAGATACAGAACCTGTCGCATCCGTAATCCCTTGAAAGTACGCACCGGCTTGTGACAGACAAACCATAGCCCCTTCAACAGGTCCACCGGGTCCGGTAACAGTTGTAGCATAAGGAGCTCCCACCAGCACAACATTACCTGAAAGGGTTAAATTGCCGGGTGTATCCGTCCGAACCTGAAGTGAGGGATCTCCAAATAAAATCCATGTTTTGGCAGTTTCCCAATCGCTGTTGGTGCCAGATTCGGTTGTCATCAATGTCAATCCGTTGAAAACTACTGAACCGATGGTTGTCCGCAATTCTGATGTCGAAATACCGTTCTGACCGGGATAAAGGGAGTAATCATAACCACCTGTCAGGATATCGTTGAAATAATCCTGACCCCTCATGGGTGGGTTCCAGGGCTGATTAATGGTAGCCATCAGTGTAACGACTGCTCCTCCGTTGTCTTTTCTAAGCCAGGCTTCGGCAAAACATGTGCCCTGATGGAATGCCCCGTTAACACATGCAACACTGAATATAACCGGCAGCATCTCACCATTGGTCAGGCCTGCAATGTGGGTGTTGCTGTAACCTGTTGTACTCCAGGATGTATTGGATCCATGCCCAGTGTAATTGATGACACTAACCCCGTTGGTGATGGCGGTTGTAACCATCTGTGCGGTTGCAGAGGGTTGAAATGCTGTGGTGAAATTCGTGTAGGTATATGGCGCTAATTTATTGTCGTGTATGATTTGTATATGTTGATTGTCATATTCACCATCATCTCCGGGACCCTCATTGGAAGCTACGCCCAGGGCAGACTTGTACCAGGTTGCCGCAAGGGTAGGATTTTTTTCATAACCAATGGTCTTATTCACCTGGATGGTGACATCACTGGCAGAATTTGCTGAAAACCGGCCAATGGCAATGTCAGCTTGCTGATCGGTTCCTACTACACAACCTAACTGCGGATCCATTGGAGCACCGCCGCTTAGGACATCGGATTTGATATCTGCCCAGTCTCCTACAAGCAGTACATAAAGAATATTGTTATTGGCATTGTAAGCATTCTGAATGTTTGTCTTAACATTTGTTCCAGTCGGAACCATCTCAGTGAAAACATTGAATCCTTTTTCTCTTTTCCAGTCGATGTAGGGTTCAATAGCGTTTTCATCACGGGCTGTGTACATCACGAGGATGTCACCGTAATCTCCAATTGTAAGATTCTTGCTGTTGTCAGCATAATTAATAAAAAGTGATTTATAAATTCCATCCATCTCACGAAGGATGGTTGTGGGTTCTTTTACCAATGGATTGACAACCGGGGAATCATCCTCAACCAATTTAACGGTAACAGTGTGATAGACCCTTAGCGTATTATTGACTGCATTGTATCTGAATGGATAAACATAAACGGTTGTTCCTCTCAGATCTTTGATAATGAAAGGGCTTGTGCTGGCGGCAATGTCCTGTGGATACCAATTATCCCTGAATGAACCGGGACTGATCTCATAAGGAATGGATGATGGATCCTGATCACGGTAAATAACCCCTCTTGAAGGGATCATCGGATAATTCAGTTCATATTCTGAAAACTCTCCTTCAATTATTTTTAAAAGCACGTTTTTATCAGGTGAAAGTTGAACCGACGCATGGATGAATGGCAGCTCAGCAAAACCTTTTAACTGTGTAAAAACACTTCCCTCAAAACCTATTTGCGAAAAGGTAATTCCGTTCTTTACGGTTTCTCCAACTGAATAATCTCCCAGTGTAAATAAAAGTTCATAAGTTCCCGGTTCCGGCTGTTGGAAAGTAACATCATACCCTTTTCCGGAAACCAATCCTGCAAGAAAAATAGAAATAAATAACGTAATTAATAGATGTCTCATCTGAAATATGAATTAAATGAATATAAACAATTCAATATTAGCAATTTAACCCTTAAAAAGAAAATAGGTTTCAACTTTTATTTCGACCTGATAATCCTTTTCATTACAACGGATTCGGATGTTTCTAACCTTAAGAAATAAACTCCGGTGTTGAATCTGGTGGCATCAAAATGAATCTTGTAATTGCCTGCATTTTTAGACATGTCATCTTCAATCACAGTCAATTGTTGTCCATAAGAATTAAATATGGCGATTTTTACCATAGTGTTTGATGAGAGATTGTAGTCAAGCGTAAAAGCATTGGAGAAGGGGTTGGGATAGACATTCACTTTTTGATCCTGTGAGAATTCTGTGACACCCGTAAAAATGAAATAATATGGATCTGAAGGATCAGAAATACAATTATTGAAGTTGGTTACGATCACATGGTAATGGTCGGTTATCGTGGGCGTATATGATTGGGATGTTGCTCCCTCAATTATTCCATCTGTATTGTACCATTGATTACCATAAGGTGCACTTGAAATGAGCATGTTACCCGTTTGTGTGATCACTGGCTTTGCCGGTGTAGGGTTAACAGTCAGTGTTACCTGATCTGTAACGGTATTTTCACCATCATCAACCACTACATAGTAGGTTGTTGTAACATCAGGTGAGGCAACTGGATTGGGAATGGTTGGATCATTCAGTCCGGCCACAGGCAGCCATTCATAGGTATAGGAGCCGGTTCCGCCCATAGCATAAGCATGTAGTTGAGCACTTTCACCCTGACAGATTGTTTCAGGATTGACCGTTGTGACTACAGCCAGTGGAAACTGACCGGCAAAGGCAGGAAAGATAATGTAATCAATCCAGGCACAGTCTTGTCCACCAACTACCGAATAATCTTTTACATATTCCCATTTGAAAGTATTGAGACCGGGTGAGACCGGATAGGAGGCCTCGCTCCAGCCTGCTTCACCAGACCATTGACCTGCAACCGATCCGTTGATATAGAACTTCAGGTAATCATAGTTGTTTTCGGAGGAAACTTTATAGAAGAACGATATTTGATCATCCGTTGAAACATCAACGGTAACTGATAATGTCGAGGACTGATTGTGGTTGATTACACCTGATTTGGCACTGTATACACCTTCATAGGGATTGACATTGGAGATAGTCCATGGTGCATCTCCTCCAAATTCCCAGGGATAACTGCTGAATGTACCTGATTCAAAATCTTCCACCATCAGACCGATGGTCATTGAAATATCCTGTGTTTCGGAGTAGGGTGGTGATACCAGTGAGTAGACCATACTTACCACCTCTCCGGGTTGCGCAGCAGCATTCACTGTTACTGAAAATATTGCATTGGCAGTTTGGCCTGAAGCAAGGGTTGTAAGATTATAGGTAGCATTATTAATGGTCAATAAAGGGTTCATACTGATAGCGGTTGCCATAGCATTCAACGCATCGCAACCACCCTCATTGCTGTTTTGTATGATGATCAATGCTGTTTCTCCCGGATCAAGTCTTCCATTTCCGTTTCCATCAGAATCGTCAATGGTGTAGCTTCCTATTGTAAGTACCGGTGCGTTAAGGGTCAGGTAAAAGGTTGAAGTCCAGATATCATTCCCATCGGTAATTGACATATTAAAAGAGACCATGTGCTGATCAGGAATGACATTGGCAACGGTAAATGCAAATGCCTGCGATTGCAACATGGTTGACCCGGCCGGAATGTTAGGCCAGATTTGTGTCCCGTCATTGATGGTTATATAAGGATCTGTTGTTGTAAGAGTCGCCGTCACATTGGAAGCCGGTTGGTTTCCAAAATTTTCAAGTGTTACATCAAGGAGAATATACTCACCAAAGTCAATAAGTCCGTTGTTATTGCCGCTGGCATCATTAATGGTCAACTCACTAAAAAGGACATAGGCACCATCAGGGCTGGCCACAGTAACGGTCCCGAAAAATGGTTTTACATTTTGTCCGGTAATAACTATATCGGCAAGGCCGGGAACCAGAATGGGATCAAACAAGGTAATATCGGCAAGTCCTGCAGCATCTGAAAGGGCACATCCATGAAGCACGCCATCTTTTGATATCGCTACATAGGCGTAAGGAACTGTATTTACTGTGAAGGTTGCCGATCCGAGCGGCATCAGTCCCTGATAGGTTGCAATGGTTTCAGGTGGCTGAGAGAAATAGATCATCAGGGAAGGGTCTCCCATCAGATGATAAATCTCCCAGTAATAGGTGTTCAGGTTTGACCCTGATTGTGTAACGGCAAGGTTTCCGGCAGGTGAAATCTGGCCCTGGGTAACGTACCAGTCGTTGAGAGGCTCATTGTGGTCATGGAACCATCTGTCATAGGCGCCAAGACTTGTTGCACTGTACACCGGATTGACAGATACGGTTTTAAAGCCTACGCCCCACCAGAAATCTTCATTCCAGTAGGTACTGTTTGAACCGCCAACGTAGCCGAGAGCACCTTTATTGGCTGCTCTCACAATCTCTTCACCGAAACAGGTGACCTGAAACTCAACAGAGGAGCAGCAATTACCTATGAGAAGCGGATATTTGCCGGCGTTTGTAAGCTGTGAAATATGGCCGATAGTAAAACTGGGATCAGCCCACCCGTTGGTACTGCAATGCGCGGTATAATTTCCAAAGGTGACACCATTGCTGATGTCCTGCCGGATTAATTGTGAATAGTTACCACCTCCCGGCTCGGGCTGCAGGTAGGTGTGTGAGGTCAATCCGTGAGCAGCATTGAAATAATAGGTAGTCCCATAATTGATCTGCCCGTTTCCATGAAGCTGCCCATAAGTCCCGTCGGCACCGGAAACCATCACCACCTCATCGAGAAAAGTCGGGTCGGGAAACAGGAATTGTTCGTATTGCAGGGTCTTGTCAATCTGTGGTTGCAACTCGGCCAGGTTATTGGCTGAGAACCTTCCGTAATAACAATCGGGGTATATATCACCAGCTCCGTCGTAAGTAAAATAATAGAGATCGGAATGGTGATAGCTGACTGTTGCGCTGCCGCTGTAAGCCGGTATCTGTGCTACATCGCCAACAATCAGCACAAAACTTTGCGGATTATATCCCATTGGCGGATTGTTGTAAAAATTTTGCAGGTAATTCTTGATACTCGCATTGGTATTCCCCACACCAGGTTCATTGGTGTAGGCTTCAACTACCCGGAATCCTTTTTTAATTTTCCATTCAATGAAAGGCTGGAGCGCACTTTGAAACATTGCATCTGACACAATGATATAGGTTGCGGGAACCTCAGTGATCAGCTCTTTTCCTTCCAGGGGCTTAAAATTGATGAGCTGCTGATGGATCGGGTTATAGAATGGTGAATATTTATCTGCCTTTTGTTGAACCGTAGCCTCAATATTTCCGCCATTAAATACAATTTGAACTTCAATTTCGCTGATAATCATTAACTTGTGCTGAACGGGATTGTAATAAACCGGTGCGATCTCCACCCTTGCCATGTTAACTCCCCTGAGTGTTCCCAGTTCTATTACCTGCACAGGATTTTGTCCCGAGTAAGCGTTCTGGGCATAGGATGCCTGGTTGAACGCAAATTCAACATCCTCAGGATTATCAATGCTCTTTGACAGCGGTGGTTGGGCAGGTATGATAAAATCAGTGATGCCGTAATCACTCAAACTGATTTCGGATTGAGACATAGACAGAATCTGGATCTCGAAAGCAGCATTCACGGGTACTTCAATCAATTGTTTCAGCACGGGGAGCATGGGCTCTCCAAAATTCATGCTGTGACCATACTCTTCGGCAGTGAGCAGGGTAAAATTACCTTCACGTGTTTTAACACTGGTGTATTGCAATTCAGCCAATGAGTTGCTTAACTTCAGAACCGAATATGAGTTCTCTGTGACTTTAAGACCAGTCTGAATATCATTCCTTACCAGCATGTTTTGAGCCTGGTGAATCCCCGGATAAAAAACAATCAGGAAAACAACAATGAACAGTTTCACGAAAAAAGTATTATTTTTCATAGTTAACATTTTTTAAAAAAGCACCTCAACGTTTACTTCTGACAGAAATGCAAAATTAAGAATTAATTTCTTTTCCAATGAATTAAATAGAGACAAATCCATATTTGAAAAGGTTGTCTCACTGAATTTTTGCGAACTCTGAGACTCCGCGCTTTAAAAAATTTTTTGATATTTGACGGACAGGATACCATGCTGTTAAGTATCCGATCAACAAAACGGTCATAAAAACTGCGGCAAAGTCGAAAAGTTTGATTTCAACCGGATAATAGGGGACGATAAAAGAGGTTGCATCACCCAGCCTGATCAGTCCGAAATGGATTTGTAAAAAACACAGGAAGTATCCCAAAACAACTCCGGCAATGGCGCCTGTAAAAGAGATGAGCATCCCTTCAATCAAAAAAATCCGCTTGATCAGCTTTTCTGAAGCTCCCAGTCCATGAAGGATAGCAATATCTTTCCGTTTGTCAAGGATCAGCATAGAGAGTGAACCGATGACATTGAATGTGGCAACAATGAGGATGAAGGTGAGAATGAGGAAAATAGCCCACTTTTCTGACCGCATAATTTTGTAAAGCGTCTCTTGTTGCTGAAAACGATTTTTTACCTCGAATTCCGGACCAAGAACATTGTCAATTTTTTTCTGGATAGTGCTGTAAATCAACCCTTCTGTCACCCTTATTTCAATAGAAGTTACTTCATCATCATCATATTCCATCATTCTTCTCGCAAACCTTATAGGAACAATGATGTATTTGGAATCAATCTCCTGTTGAATGGCAAAAACGGCTGAAGGAATCAGTGATCCCAATGTAAAAGCCTGGTTAATCGTTGTTAGGGAACCCGATGTCCGGCGTGGCAAATAAACCGTTACCGGTGATGTAGGATCAAACAGCCTGACACCAAGATGGTACCCGACAAGGTATCCCATCAGTGTATAATCAATCCCCTGGTGATGAAGCAACATTTCGCCGTCGTACAGGAAATTTTCCAAAGGGCTGTTTGACAGGTACTCTGGCGCTACTCCCTTCATGCTGACAATGTATTGCTCCTGATTATGTTTAATGAGTGCTGTTTCTTCAACCACTTCTATATAACTCACGACATCCGGCAGATTCCTTATCACTTCACTGGGAATCATACCTGTATGAAAAGTTTTCCCAACGGTGGCCGTGATCTTAAAATCCGGATCAAAAGCACTGTACAATGATTTGACAAGTGATTCAAATCCATTGAAAACACTGAGGATAACTACCAGTGCCATGGTTCCGATCGTAACTCCTACAACAGAAATAGCAGATATGATGTTAATGATGTTATGCGACTTTTTAGCCAGCAAATACCTTTTCGCAATATACACTGAAAAGTTCATCATTTCCAGGCCTTAACGATTAATCCTGTCCCTGTTTTATGATTGGTTCTTACATCCAGATAATTGAGTATCAGCATCAAAGGGAAAGCAAATAAGAAATAGAAAGGCAGCAGTAAATAAAATATTCGTGACATATTCAGCATGGTAATGGGATACTTCATTGAAATCTTCCAGGAGATCTTTCCGGGAACTCCATAACTGTAACGGGCTTCGGTCTTATGAAATCCCGCTTGCAGCAGCTTTTCCCTGATTTCATAGATATTGTAACCATCTCTTACATGTTCTTCGATAAATGACTGCTGACCATGATCATGTACATCCGATCCACCCTGGTCAGAAGGCGTGGAGATGAGCAACATTCCACCCGGCCTGAGGGAGGCGTGTATGTTCTCAAAAACCAGTACATCCTCGGCAATATGCTCCATCACATCCACTGATAACACAAGATCGAACCTGTTCAAATCTTTATAAACGGTAAGATCACCATAGGTAAAACTGACGTTGGTTTTTCCGATCTCACTAAAAAAGCGGGTGCAGTCTTCAATCTGCTCCTCTTTTACGTCCACTCCGGTAATGATCCAGTCTCTGTTTTTTATAGAAAGATAGTGGGTATATTGTCCAAAACCTGACCCGGCATCCAGTATTTCAGCTTTACCCTGATATTGTTTTGCCCACTTTCTCACCTCCTTTTTGATGTGCCATGTTCGCAGCAATAATAAATCAAGCAGCCTGTAGAACAACTTTCTGAGGAGAGGCTTCTTGTTGAAGAATTCTCCGAGGCTTTTTTTAATGGGGTCATATTGCATTTTTTCGCGATTTCCGGTTTTCTAAAATACCAGGTTAAGTATCGAGGAGGTTTTCGATTCTTTCAATATAATCAAGCGAATCATCCAGAAAGAATTGCAACTCAGGAATGATCCGAACCTGTTTTCCAATCTGTTTTCCCAGTCTGAACCTGAGCTCATTGCCACGATGGCGGATTTGATTCAGCAATTCATTTTTGTCGGCCGTGGCAAACAGACTCACATAAACCCTGGCTATTGAGAGGTCTTTGGTGACATTCACCTTGGTGACGGTGATCATCGCTTTTCCGAACCATGCAGATCCCTCCTTCCTCAAAATTTCGCCGAGGTCTTTTTGTAACAACCTTGATATCTTATTTTGCCTTGTTGATTCCATGTTGCAAAAATAGATAAACCAATCAAAGGATTTTCAATTATTCCTCAATGTTTAAATAATGTAATCGTAAGGGTAGTAAATGCTTATTTTTGCCCCGTAAAAAAAGGTACCCATGAAAAGAATTTGTGTTTTTTGTGGATCCGGAAGCGGGAAAAGGCAGGTATACCGGGAGGCTGCCAGAGACCTGGGGAAGCTTCTGGCAGAAAGGGGAACCGAACTTGTCTATGGGGGAGGTAATGTAGGTTTAATGGGGATACTGGCAGATACAGTCATTGAGTACGGTGGTACATGTATCGGAATAATACCCCAATCCATTGCCGATCTTGAGCTGGCCCATACAGGACTGACCCGGATGTATTATGTTGAGACCATGCAGGAACGCAAAGACAAAATGGCGACCCTCTCGGATGCTTTCATCGCCCTTCCAGGAGGCTTTGGTACACTTGACGAATTATCCGAAGTTTTAACACATAATCAGCTCAGGTTGTTTGATAAGCCCGTCGGCTTGCTGAATGTAGCCGGATTCTTTGATGGTTTGCTGAATTATCTGGATCATTGTGTAGCCGAGCAGTTTGTGAGACCCGAACACCGCAACAACATATTTGTGTCAAGCGATATTTCACAATTATTGAATCTCCTCAATGCATTTGAACCGGTTCAAATCGGAAAATGGATCAGTGAAATCAGGGAAGAATCTGCTTCGAAAACTTTGACAATCCGGAAATGACCTTATGCTGATCATTGGAATCACCGGGACCATTGGGGCAGGAAAGGGTACTATCGTTGATTACCTTGTGCACGAAAAAGGATTCAACCATTTTTCAGTCAGATCCTTTTTACTTGATGAGATCCGGCACAGAACCCTTCCTGAAAACCGTGACAGCATGGTTGTTGTTGCCAATGAAATGAGGGAAAACAATTCCCCCTCCTATATTACAGACCAGCTTTATGAGCAGGCTTTGCTCAAAGGAGGAAACGCTGTAATTGAGAGTATTCGCACCCCTGGTGAAGTGTTTTCGTTGAGGCATAAGGCCAATTTCTATCTCTTTGCTGTGGATGCCGATCCTTATTCAAGGTTTCTGAGGATCAAAAAGAGGGACTCCGAAACTGACCGGATTGACTTTCCTACCTTCCTTGCCAATGAAAGGCGGGAAATGGATACACCGGATCCTCACAAGCAAAACATCAGGAAATGTATTGAACTGGCTGATTTTGTCTTCAGGAACGATGGATCTCTTGAGGACCTGATAAAAAAAACAGAAATGGTGTTGTTAGAAATAACTAAGCTTGATCATTAACCTATTCAGATTAACCTTGTAACTATGAACCCTGAAGAAAAAAACATACACCACCGGCCAACCTGGGATGAATATTTTCTGGATTTAGCGCACTCTGTTTCCAAAAGAGCTACCTGCGACCGGGGAAGAGCTGGTTGCGTGATCGTCCGGGACCGGCAAATCCTTGTGACGGGATATGTAGGATCACCGCGCGGACTGGCTCATTGTGATGATGTAGGTCATTTGATGAAAAAGATGATTCATGAAGATGGCACCATCAGCCAGCATTGTGTAAGAACCGTGCATGCCGAGCAAAATGCGATTACACAGGCTGCACGGAGAGGAATTGCCCTCGAAGGTGCAACCATTTATGTAAGAATGACTCCCTGCCGGACCTGTGCCATGCTGATCATTAACTGCGGAATTGAGCGGGTGGTATGCGAGAAGAAATACCATTCAGGCAAGGAATCGGAAGCAATGTTTCTGGAGGCCGGGGTTAACCTGGAGTATTTTTCGCAGGAAATTCTAAATTATGATAATCAATAGCCGGATACCTGTCATCATAATCCGGTAAGTAACTTCTTCTCATCAATATTTAATATTAACTATTAATGATAGATACTGGCAATAATCTCTCTTCTCCCACCCCGGTTCCTAAATTCACATAAAAATATCCCCTGCCAGGTCCCCAAAGCAAGTCTTCCGCCTGTAATGGGAATGGTAACCGAATGTCCGACCAAAGATGATTTAATGTGAGCCGGCATATCATCCGGGCCTTCCATTGAATGGGTATAATTTGCTGAATTTTCAGGGACAAGCCGGTTGAATATGGTTTCAAAATCTGTCCTGACAGATGTGTCAGCATTTTCGTTAATGGTCAGACCCGCTGATGTGTGCCTGATGAAGAGATGAACAAATCCCTGCTGTGGCAAGGTGTCAAGCTGTTTTTCAACAATATGCGTTATCAGGTGAAATCCCCGGGAGAAGGATGGCAATAAAAATGAGACCTGTCTGATCATTGAACAAAACTTATATTGTCAACTGATCCGGTAAATCCTTCACTCTGTTCCTGAGGCGATTTTGTGAAAAGGATTCAATCAACTAAAATGATGACCAAGAATAAATTAAAAGAATTCCGGATCAGGCTGTTTTCCTCTCCTTCATTATCTTTTCAGGTTTTTCAATTGCCTTCTTTTGGGTACCGATACCTGCAATTTCCTCAAGCATTTCGGTGGTAAGCGATTTCGGCCTTTCGAGGGGATAACCCAGAGCCCTGTCCCAGATGATATTCGCACAAATACCGATAGCCCTTCCAATGCCGAAAAGAACCGTGTAAAAATCAAACTCCCGCACGCCGTAGTGCCACTGAATCACTCCTGATTGTGCATCCACATTTGGCCAGGGATTTTTAGCCTTTCCCTGCTCTTTTAGAATAGGAGGAACCACATTGTAAAGAATATCCACATACCTGAAAATCGGATCATCCTTCAGGTATTTCAGGCTGAACTCCCGCTGTAAAGTATACCTGGGATCAGTTTTCCGGAGGACAGCATGACCAAAACCAGGAATGACCTGTCCGCTGTTAAGAGTTTCCCAGACATATTGTCTTATTTCATCTTCAGAAGGTTCAACGGTTTCTCCGCCCATTCTGTCGATCAATTCAAGCAGCCACTGCAACACGCCCTGAGCTGCCAGTCCATGGAGCGGACCTGCCAGTCCGTTAATCATTGCGGAAATTGAAAGATAAATATCTGATAATGAGCTTGCAACAAGATGTCCTGTATGCGCACTTACGTTTCCGCTTTCATGGTCACTGTGAATGATAAAGTGCATTCTGGAAACATCATCGTATGGCTTCTCTTTGCCCATCATAAAGGCAAAATTACCTCCAAAGTCGAGGTGTGGATTCGATTGAATCCGCTTTCCATCCCGGTAAAGCTTGGCATAAATATATGTAGCAATTTCAGGGAGTTTGGCCAGCATATTCAGTGAATCCTCAAACATTGGATCCCAGTAATCTTTTTTGTGAACACCTGCATTGTACTTTTTCATAAAAAAAGATTCCCGGTGCATTGAGAGAATAGCTGAGGAAAAAATAGTCATGGGATGGCTACAGCAAGGGAATGCATCGATCAGTTCGTATATGTACCTTGGAATGATCCTTCTCCGGCTGAACTCATCTACAACATCCAGGGTCTCCTCTTCTGTTGGAACTTCCCCGGTCAGGAGCAGGTAAAAAAGACCCTCAACATAAGGTATTTCAGACCCCTTGGGTTTGGGAATTTTCTCAAAGACTTGAGGCAGGGTATAGCCGCGGTAGCGAATGCCTTCCATCGGATCCAGGTACGAAATATCAGTTACCAGGGATTTCAGCCCCCTCATACCTCCGATGATCTTTCCAATGGTTACCTGATCAACTACCACGTCACCATATTCTTCCAGCAGACGTTCAGTCCGCGGTCTCCATTCCAGGATTTTCTGTTGCAGTTTATCTTTTAGTTTAGCTGACATCTTTTTATACTTAACACATTTATAAATTGATAACCCGAATAATGATATTTTAGTTCATGTTTTCTGCGATTGTTTTTCCAAATTCGGAACATTTCAGCAATGTTGCACCATCCATCAGGCGATGAAAATCATACGTTACCTTCTTCTGGGTAATCGTTTTTTCCAGTCCCTTCCAGATCAGATCATAGACTTCGCTCCATCCGATATACTTAAACATTAAAGCTCCTGAAAGGATTACGGAGCCAGGATTCACCTGATCGAGGCCTGCATATTTGGGTGCGGTGCCATGCGTGGCCTCAAAAATAGCATGACCGGTTGTGTAATTGATATTGGCACCCGGAGCAATACCAATTCCGCCAATCTGAGCTGCCAGAGCATCTGAAAGATAATCGCCATTCAGGTTCATGGTGGCAATCACATCAAATTCTTTGGCACGTGTCAGAACCTGTTGCAGTGTTATATCGGCGATGGCATCCTTGATCATGATTTTCTGCTTCCATTTTCCGTTTCCGTGAGTACTCATCAGTTCAAGAGCAGCTTCCACCTCCTTGCGGATTCCGGCCTGTTGATCAGGGGTCATCATGGAGTAACCTGGTTCTATCTTCCGGGCGTTTTCTTCGATAGAAATACCCGGTTTCACATCCTTGTTAGAGATGATCCAACTCTCCCTTTCCGTCACCACCTGATTTCGGTACTCTCTTGTTGCGATTTCGTAACCCCAGTTTTTAAAAGCACCCTCGGTAAACTTCATGATATTTCCCTTATGAACAATAGTCACCGACTTTCGACCCTCCTTGATTGCAAATTCGATGGCTGATTTAACCAGCCTGAAAGTACCTTCAGATGAAACCGGTTTAATACCGATGCCGGAAGTTTCAGGAAAGCGGATCTTGTTGATCCCCATTTCATGCTGAATAAAATCAATCACTTTCTTCGCTTCAGGAGTGCCTGATTTCCATTCGATCCCTGCATAAATATCTTCTGTATTCTCCCGAAAAATAACCATGTCAACGTCCTCTGGTTTTTTTACCGGAGATGGAACCCCGGAAACATATTTTACCGGGCGTAGACACACATAAAGATCAAGTATTTGGCGCAGTGCCACATTCAGTGAACGGATCCCTCCTCCTACCGGAGTTGTCAATGGTCCTTTGATGCCGACAAGATATTCCTTGAATGCTTCAATGGTTGGTTCAGGCAGCCATTCACCAAAACGGTTGAATGCATTTTCGCCGGCATAGACCTCTTTCCATATCACTTTTCTTTTTCCCATGTAGGCTTTCAGAACAGCTGCATCAAAAACGAGCTGCGACGCTTTCCAAATGTCTGGTCCTGTACCGTCCCCTTCTATAAAAGGGATCACAGGTTGATCAGGTACAACCAGCATTCCTTTTACCATCATCATTTTTTCTCCATTCATGCCCGATTACGTAAAATTTTTAAGTCTAAATATTGATATATGTACCGGTTTGTAAAAGTACAAAACAAAAATATATTTTCCGGAGTGCATTGAAAAATAAAAATTATTCATGGTTTTCAACTGGAAGGGAATGAATCTATTGTAACCGTTTTCATAATGAGGCGTCGTATTGGTAATCAATTGATTTTTTAAACATACTTTTGTACAAAAAACCATGGAACAGAACAGATTATACAGAAGCCGGAAAAACTCAGTCATCAGCGGTGTATGCGGAGGATTGGGCAAACATCTCAACCTGGATCCTGTTTTGGTGAGAGTGCTCTTCGTCATCACTGTGATTTTAGCCGGTGGAGGATTGCTGGTTTATATTGTTTTATGGATCGTCATACCTCTTGAACCGGAAAATCCTTCCAATGCAAATATTTTTAATGATCAATCCGGTAAAAAAGAGCCCGACAGTTCCGGTGTTGGTCATATTCAGGAAGCAGAAGATCAAAAATCCGCCAAAAGTGATGGAAGTCTTTGGGGAGGGTTGATCCTGATCATTCTGGGTATCCTGTTTTTGGCAGGAAGATTTATTCCGAGGATCAGTTTCGGTGATTTTTGGCCGGTAATCCTTATCATCATTGGTGTTATAATTATTTCAAAAAGTAAACCATCAAACAAAAACCTGTAATTACATGAAATCAGAGAACTTATTCTGGGGAGTTATCCTGATCACGCTTGGCATTTTGATCGGATTGCGCAATTTTGATATTTTTTATTTTACCTGGGGCTCCTTGTTTCAACTGTGGCCCCTCATATTAGTTTTTCTGGGTATTTCTGCCCTTCCCATGAAAAGCGGGGTGAAAATAATCCTGACTTTTGTTGCCATTTTCATCGGAATCCTGTTGCTTGTCTCAAATCCCCGTTCCGGAGGCTGGCGGTGGAACTGGTTTGATCATGTAAAGATTGAAAAGGAGACCGAAAAACAACCGTGGATTGAACAGGATTTTCAGGAGGATTTACCCGAAGGTTTGACAAACGCTGTATTGAAGCTGGATGCTGCTGCAGGTTTATTTATACTGGATGGGATCACAGACAGACTCTATGAATTTGAAACCGAAGGTAATATTGGCCCTTTTGAAGCAACTTTAAGGAAAACAGGTGATCAAACCGCAATCATTCAGTTGTTTGGTGAAACAAACATAAAGTTTAAAGGAAATATTAAAAATACAGTGAGGATAAGATTGAATGAAAACCCTGTATGGGTGCTTGACATGAATGCAGGCGCTTCCAAAGTTGAGATGGACCTCACACCTTTCATATTTTCAAAAATCAATATCGATGGCGGAGCTTCTGCAATTGATCTTAAAATTGGAGAGCGATCCGGGAGAACCGATATCCGGATCAAAGCCGGAGCTTCTGCATTAAAGATCAGGATCCCGGAAAGTTCGGCATGCGAAGTGAGTACCAAGACAGTTCTCTCTGGAAAAGACATCGTTGGTTTTAATCAAATAGAAAGGGGCCTTTATCAAACACCCAATTTCAGTGATACATCTAACCAGGTGCATATCTCTATTGACGCCGCCGTTTCAGGCGTGAATATCGAAAGGTATTAAGTGAACATCCTTTAGAATCCTCTTCAGGGCAAAATTATTTTTAGAAAATAATTAAGACAGCCCGACGTTTGTTTTTTTTCTTTCTTTGCCCCGTTAAATAAAGCATTGTTTCTTTGATCAATTGAAGATCCGGTATGTGGTGTAGAATATTTACTTTTCTTATTTCAGGAATTTTTTATTGGATGCTTCTGCTCTCTCCGGTGACATATGCCCAGGATGCCACCATCAGAGGCTTTGTTTATGAAAAAGAGACCGGTGAGCCGGTAATTTTTACCAATGTTTACCTGAAAGGAACCACCTACGGTGCTGCAACGGATGTGAATGGCTATTTTGCCATTACTAAAATCCCGCCAGGGACCTATACCTTAATGGTCACCTATTTGGGTTTTGATACCCTGCAGATGCCGGTGACTTTGAATGCGAATGCAGTTCTGACAAAGAACCTGCTGCTTGAACAGGGTTTTTATACCCTTGAACAATTCCAGGTAACGGCTGAACGTGAAGAGGCAAGGTCTGAAACCAGGACATCCGTGGTTAAGATCACGCCAAAACAGATCAAACAAATCCCGTCAGTGGGTGGTCAGCCCGATTTAGCACAATATCTTCAGGTTTTGCCAGGTGTTGTTTTTACAGGTGACCAGGGAGGACAGCTCTATATCCGTGGCGGTTCTCCGATCCAGAACAAAGTGTTGCTCGACGGAATGATTGTTTACAACCCTTTTCATTCCATCGGACTTTTTTCAGTATTTGATACAGATATTATCCGGAACGCCGATGTATATACAGGTGGGTTTGGTGCAGAATATGGCGGAAGAATCTCTTCAGTGATGGACATTACTACCCGTGATGGGAACAAAACCCGCTTTGCCGGTAAAGCTGGTGCCAGTACTTTCGGTGCAAACCTTATGGTTGAGGGGCCGCTCAAAAAACTTAAAGAGGGCAACCTCGGGAGTTCCTCCTTTATCTTTTCTGCGAAGAACTCATACCTCGAACAAAGTTCCAAATTGTTTTACAGTTATATTGATACTGCCGGGCTCCCATTCAATTATACCGACCTTTACGGAAAGATTTCACTGGTTGCGGAGAATGGCAGCAAGGTCAACTTTTTCGGATTCAGTTTTGATGACCGGGTCAACAATTATAAGTCGCTCTCCGACTTTCATTGGAAATCAGCAGGTGGCGGGACCAATTTCCTGATTATTCCCGGAACTTCACCTGTCCTCATTGAGGGACATCTTGCCTATTCACAATACAGAATCGTGCTCGAGGAGACCAACACACAACCGCGCGAAAGTTCTATCAATGGCTTTAACATGGGATTTAATTTCACCTATTTTCTGGGAAGAGACCAGATCAATTATGGCATTGAAATCCTGGGATTCAAAACCGATTACTTTTTCTTCAACTCCACGGGTCTCATCGTTTCACAGGAAGAAAATACCACAGAACTGGGTGCTTTTGTGAAGTATAAAAAGGTTATTGATAAATGGCTCATTGAACCCAGCTTCAGGATGCAATGGTATGCTTCACTATCCAATTTGTCATTGGAACCGAGACTTGCATTGAAATACAACGCAACAGACAGGTTCAGGATTAAATTTGCCGGAGGTCTTTATTCTCAGAATCTGATTGATGCCCGTTCCGACCGGGATGTGGTCAACCTCTTTTACGGTTTTCTCAGTGGGCCTGATAACCTGCCCACAAGATTTGACGGCAAGGAAATTACGCATAAACTCCAGAAGTCGGAACATCTGATCCTCGGCTTCGAGGTAGATTTGATGCCCCAGGTGAGTATGAATCTGGAAGGCTATCTGAAAAATTTCAGTCAGCTGACCAACATCAATCGCAATAAAATGTTCGATGCCAACGATTATCCTGATGAACCGGAAATCCTGACAAAAGATTTTATCATTGAAAGGGGGTATGCAACAGGTATGGATGCCACCCTGAAGTATGATGGAAAAAAAACCTATTTCTGGGCTGTGTATTCACTAGGGTACGTTTCAAGGAAATACGAAACCGAAAACCGCACCATCAGGACGTACAATCCGCATTACGATCGGAGGCACAACATCAACCTGCTGGCCTCTTATATAATGGATGAAAAAAATACCTGGGAGATCAATGCCCGGTGGAATTACGGTTCAGGTTTTCCCTTCACGCTGACCCAGGGATTTTATGGCCTCCACACATTCCAGGGCGGGATCTATTCAGATTACACCACACAGAATGAAGACCTGGGTATCCTTTATGCTGACCTCAATACCGGCAGGCTATCGACTTATCACCGGCTGGATTTCGGAATCAAGAAAACCTTTACGCTTACCAGGCATTCCAGGATTGAAGCCAATTTAAGTGTGACCAATGTTTACAGCAGGGATAATATTTTTTATACGGACCGCATCACCGGGGATAAGGTTTACCAGCTTCCTCTGATGCCCAGTGCAGGGTTGATGTTCTCATTCTGACAGGTAACCTATTTCCCTTTTCTTCTTAAAAAGTGCAGATGGTCAAAAGCTGAAAAAGTGCGGTGTGTCTTGAAATATCCCTCTTTCACTGATTTGATATCCTCAATGGTATAAAAAGCTTTGGGGTTGAATTGTTGCACTATACTCACATAATCGTTTACATGCTTGCGGCTGATAATTGAGAAGATCATTTTTGTTTTACCCGACATTCCTTCGACATCAACTGTGGTTACAGCAAAATCATGTTGCCTGAGGCGCTGGATCAAGTCAATTGTTTCGGTTTTGGGCATCACCCTGATAAGGACTGTACCAATTGACATCTTTTCTTCCATTACAATACCGAGGAAATTACCCATCGCAAATCCTGCACCATAAGCAATATAAGCCATGATATTTGTAAGGTTCTGCATGATCTGACTGATGGCTATCAACCAGATAACCACTTCGAAAAAACCAAGAACCGGCGCAATATACTTGTACCCTTTGGAGACAAAGATCAGCCGCATGGTGCCAATGGAGACGTCAAGGATCCGGCTGAAAAAAATGAGCAGGGGCAAAATAACCCAGGCAAACAAATCAGCATGTATTATTTCAGCAAACATATTGACAACGTGTTAGTTATTTCAATCGCAATCAAATTACCGGCTGCAAAATTAACAGATTTACGAAGCCGGATTCAGAATTAGTTTAATACCGAAAAGACTAACTTTGCTTTTCAATAATGGTGATACCCATGAGATTTATGCTACTGAACAATCCTTTGCCTGGCAAGTCAAACATAAAATGATATATTTTCCAACCCGGTATGAAACAAAGTTTGAAATGACGGCGGGTCATGAAAGAATGTCCGGTATGCTAATCAGTATAAGACAACTGTTTTGGAATAAAAATGATTTAACCCCGTTATTAATCCGTTAAAATTTTTATCATTGAATATTTACGCTAAAAAAAGACGGTGGAAGTGGATCCTTTTCAGCATTGCAGTGATCATTGTCACGGCTTCGCTCTGGTACACACATATATTGGTGAAAGATATTGCCCGCGAAGAGCGCAACAATATTCAGATCTGGGCTGATGCCATTCACCAGAAAGCAGCACTGGTGAATTATACCGACGATTTTTTTAAACAGATCAAAGAGGAGGAGCGCAAGCGGGCTGAACTGCTTGCCGATGCTTTCAGGCTGATCAACATCACCAACGAATCGGTCACGATGACCTTCATTTTGAAATTCATCTCCGAAAACACAACCATACCGGTTGTTCTTACGGATCAGCAGCGGAAGATTAAAAATGCCATCAACGTTGATTTCGATCCGGATACATTGGGCTATCTTCAGGGACAGCTCCTGGAGGAATTCTCTCTGTTTCAGCCGATAAAGGTCCACATTGAAAGAAATCAGTTTGATTATCTATTTTATAAGGAGTCGAAATTATTCAATGAATTGCGGGTCGTCCTTGATGACCTCATCGAATCCTTTTTTTCAGAAATTGTGATCAATGCTGCTTCTGTTCCGGTTATTATTACCGACAGCACACAGACCATTGTGCTTGAATACGGCATGCTGGATACCGTGAAGGCACTTGATCCGGTTTACCTGATCCATACACTTGAGAAAATGGCTTCGGATAATCAGCCCATAGAAATTGAGCTGGCCAATCAGGGCAAGCGTTATATTTATTACAAGAACTCAGAATTACTCACGCGGTTAATGTTTTTTCCATATTTTCAGTTAGGTGTCATCGGCTTTTTTCTTTTTATCTCTTATGTGTTATTTAATTCGGCAAGACGATCGGAGCAAAATCAGGTTTGGGTGGGACTTGCGAGGGAAACAGCTCACCAGTTAGGGACTCCGCTTTCGAGTATGCTGGCCTGGATTGAATTGTTGAAAATGAATGAAAACAAGGAAGAAGCAGTTGAAGAGCTGATGAAGGATGTAGACCGGTTGCAAAAGATTACCGACAGATTTTCAAAGATCGGGGCTGAGCCCATACTAAGACCAGAGAATATTATTCAGGTCGTTCACGATGCTGTGCATTATATCAGGACAAGGGCATCAAAAAAAGTGAACTATCGTTTCATACAATCCCCGGAGGAGCATATCATGGTTCCGGTAAACCTACACCTGTTTGAATGGGTGATCGAAAATGTTTGTAAGAATGCCATTGATGCCATTGGTGGTGATGGAATGATAGAGATTGACATCCGTGAGGAAGATAACCAGGTGATCATTGACATTGCCGATAACGGGAAAGGCATACCCAAGTCAAAATTCAAAACCATTTTTAACCCGGGATACACAAGCAAGAAACGGGGCTGGGGCCTTGGTTTATCCCTTGCAAAGCGGATCATCAACGACTACCACAAGGGAAATATCTTTGTTAAAAATTCAACCATCAACAAGGGAACAACCTTCAGAATTATTTTAAGAAAATAGGCAGAGCATTGCCGGCCATTCAGGTTAAAACGGGAAATCATCCACCGGCAGACCTTCTGTTTCGATGTCTTCCATGATGGGTTCTTTTGCCTGTTTGTGAACCGGATTGCCATCCACATAAATAGATTTTGGAGTGGTCGGACAGGCATATTCGCAGGCACCACAGCCGATGCAAATATCTTCTGTGACTTCAGGAATTGTAAGTCCGTTTTTATAAGGAACCATGTTGACCGCTTTCGTTGGACAATGCTCTGAACAGGCACCACAATCCTTTTCATCCGTATGAACAATACAATTCTCCTTAATGAAAATGGAGATTCCGAGTTGCACCAGTTTTTTTTCTTCCAGGTCAATGGGTAGGATAGCTCCGGTCGGACAGACCTCACTACAGAGGGTACATTCAAAATTGCAGTAACTGGCCATGAAATCCATATGAGGCTGCATGAATCCCATCAAACCGTACTGAAAAAGTGATGGTTGGATGACATGTGTGGGGCAGGCGCTCACACACAAATGACAGGCTGTACAGGAATTCGTAAAGTGCGCGATGCTAAGTGATCCGGGAGGTGTTACCGGGTATTCCCTGATCACAGGAATCATACCGTTGTTCAAACCATTGCTGAAAGAGTCACTGGAAAGGATCATGACCCCGGTTGCAACAAGTCCGGAGTTTTTCAGAAAATTCCGCCTTTCAGATGGAATGACAGGTTCTGACAGGGAAATTTTTCTACCAGGCAGCACCGGTTTAAAGACCACTCCGGAAGAGGTGCAAACATTCAGACAATTTAAACATCCGATGCACCGGGAAAAGTCAACTTTCCTGTTTTTGGTGTCAATACATTCTGCTTTACAGGCTGTGCCGCATATTCCACAACTATTGCACAAAGCTTCATCCAGTTTTATCCTGAAAACCGAATAACGTGCTGCAAGGCCAAGCAATGTCCCCACAGGGCATACGGTGTTGCAATAAAGCCTTCCATGCCGGTAAACCAGCCAAATGATCAAACCCAGCAGAAATGATGAATAACCGAATGATGCCCAGCTATAACCCCTAATCGGCACCGGATAAAGGGTATAGATCTGATAACGCCTGAGCAATTCTGCCGTCACATTATTCAATTCATAATAGACCGGCCTGAAAAGGTTAGAAAAGATCTTTCCAAATCCGCTGAATGGATCCAGCAGGTTCACTAAAAACAGACTTCCGGATAGAACAAAAATGATAGTGATTGCCAGAAATGAATACCGGTAGATGTTCTCAGGCTTTGAGAACCTGAAGATTTTCTTCTTTTTGAACCGTTTTGTCACAAATTGGATGACGTCCTGCAAAGTACCCAATGGACAAAGGAAAGAACAATAGACCCTGCCAAAAAGAAACGTCAGCAATAGGATGATGATAAATCCAATGGCTGCAACACCCAAAATATTGATGAACTTAATGATCGATGGAACAAACTGAAAAAAGAGAATTCTTTTGGTAAATCCTGCAGAAAAAGTGTTTGTAAAATCAATGAAGAGAAAACCGATCAACAGAAAAAATGAGAGGGAAACGACAACCCTTGTCCATTTCAGAATCATGAATGTCATATGGCGGTTATAACCTGATCCTGTTTATGTTCAATTGATCAAGGTCATGTGTGCCAATACCCATTTCAGAGCCGATCATGATGTGTGGGATATCTTCGGGTTCGGAACCGAAAATTTTGGCAGCGGCAGCATCCGCGGCAACAATGTCTTTTGACACGATCAGCGTTTTATAGGATACCACATCATTTTCAGAAACACCTCTGGGGCCGTTGCGCATCATCACACGGTAAGCATCAATCACGTTAAGATCAGGCGGACGGTGGGTGCAATAATCAGCGATACACTGATGGAGATCATTCCGGTGCCAGTATCCACGGTCCCAGACTACACCCATCAGGTTTTTCATGGCAATAGTAAGACTTGCAGAACTGTGGTGTTTGAGTACGGGTACATTGATCAATACACCCGAATCGAGGATCAGTTCATGAACTTTGGCATTTTTCAGCCGCTTACCCCTGGGGATCTGTACCTCCCGGTATAACCTCTCTGAATTTCCGGGAACAACCCTTGCCCCGGCCGCTTTGGCCATCTCTTCAATCTGACTCGATTTATAGCACTTGTTCCACTCATCGCAGGTATTATCGAAAACATACACCTCTCCGGCTCCCGCCTGCAAACAATGCTCAACTATTCTTTTGACAAGCAATGGATTCGTATTGGCAGCCCTTTCAGGAGAAACATCCCAGCCGATATTGGGTTTGACAACCACCTTTTGCCCCCGCTTCACAAACATCTCCATTCCTCCCAGAGATTTCATGGCGCTGTCGAACATCACATCCGGCTCACCATTCCTCACAGCAACCAGGTCATACGGCAGGGATGGTATACCTGAAGTGAATGCAAAGAGCTGGTTCAGATTTCCAAAAGCTATGGCCGCACTGGCTGCCACACTGGCTCCCATTGTTGTCCTGATAAATTTCCGGCGTTTCATTGTACCCATTTTTAAACAGTAAAACCTATGGATGCGAAGATATGATTTTTTCTTTTCTTTGTTGTTTTCTCGGGCAATGTTTTTATTTTTGTGAAAATCGAAAAATTACTGACATGGCACAAAGTATCACAGTTGGAAATACCCGGATCCAGGTGAAAAGCATCATTCTTGACCTTTTAGCTTTGGCGCTGATCTATTTTATACCGGCTATCTCACACCTCATCGGTTTTCCCCTTTACCTTATCGAACCCATGCGGATCATGCTGATACTGGCCATTGCA
>JBLRXC010000031.1:0-26601 GCA_047920975.1 Bacteroidales bacterium
CTATTAAAAAGTACGGAAGGATTGATATCCTGATCAACAATGCAGGCATTTCAATGCGCGCCCTCTTTGAGAACACTGATGTTTCTGTTCTCAAGAGGTTGATGGATATAAATTTCTGGGGAGCAGTATACTGTACAAAATTTGCCTTGCCATATTTGCTGCAATCCCGGGGCAGTCTGGTTGGGGTCTCTTCCATAGCAGGATATAAGGGATTACCGGGAAGAGCGGGTTATTCTGCCTCTAAGTTTGCACTTCAGGGTTTTTTAGAGGTCATACGAATTGAAAACCGTAAGAAAGGATTACATGTGCTTATTGCCTGTCCGGGCTTTACAGCTTCCAATATCAGAATCAAAGCACTGGCAGGGGATGGTCAACAGCAAGGTGAAACCCCTCGGGATGAGCTTGAAATGATGACTGCTGAAACCGTCGCGAAGAACATAATCTATGCTATTTCACGCAGAAAGCACAGAATGGTGCTCACAGTCCAGGGGAAAATGACTGTAATTTTGAATAAGTTTTTCCCAAAACTGATGGATAAAATGGTTTATGACCACCTGGCGAAGGAACCTGAATCACCGCTCAGGTAATTTTGTTTTAAGTTTGCGCAGGTTTACTTCTGACCGGGGATGGAACTGAAGAATTGCACTTCTGAGAAAGTCTCTGTCGAGATGCGTGTAAATTTCTGTGGTAGTGATTGATTCATGACCCAGCATTTCCTGAACGGCCCGTAAGTCAGCCCCACCCTCGATAAGATGTGTTGCAAATGAATGCCTGAATGTGTGAGGGCTAATTGTTTTTTTTACGCCTGATTTCACTGCCAGGTCCCTGACGATCATAAAAATCATTTCTCTGGAAAGTCTGCCGCCGCGGTTATTCAGGAAAACAATATCAGTTGCTCCTTTCTGCACCTGTTGTTGATTCCTCACATGGTGCATGTAAATCAGGATCGCTTTCTTTGCGGTTTCGCCTATTGGTGTCAACCGTTCTTTGTTGCCTTTGCCCCTGACTTTGATAAATCCATCTTTAAAATGAAGATCAGAGATTTTTAGTCCGGTTAGTTCCGATACCCTTAATCCACAGCCATAAAGTGTTTCAAGCATGGCTTTGTTCCGTGTCCCGGAAGGTTTGCTCATGTCAATGGCATTGATTAGCAGGTTGATTTCAATAACAGAGAGTACATCCGGAAGTTGGCGTCCTGTCCTGGGACTTTCGAGCAGTTCTGAAGGATTACTGTGAATAATGTCTTCCAGAATCAGATATTTAAAAAAGCTTTTAATCCCTGAGATCATCCTTGCCTGGGAGGCACACGACATTCCCAATTCATTGACCCATTCAATAAACTCCTGCAGATTTTTCAGCTTGATCTCGTTTATGCCTATTTCTGGAAATCTCGCTTCCATAAATATTTTCAGCTTCTCCACATCCCTCAGATAAGCTGAAACAGAATTGACTGATAAAGATTTCTCCAGTTGAAGAAAAGCTTTGAATCCTTTGATATAACTGTGCCAAAACATAATGTCTCAAAGGTATGATTTTTATAACCGAAACGGATAGAAAAAACCAAAATCGAATCATTTTTATAAAGCATCCCAATAGTTCTTAATTTTGCTCCCGAATAATATAATTTCTTTGAACGATACCTATATATTATTGGGGGGAAATTCGGGCGACAGGGAGATGTTGCTTAGAGAAGCCATCCGGCTGATTGCCGATGAAGCGGGTCATATAAGCAGACAGTCATCCATTTATGAAACTGAGCCCTGGGGTTTTTTATCCGACTCTCCTTTTTTGAACCAGGCGATCCTGCTACATACAGGCTTTGGTCCGGAAGTCCTTTTATCGAAGCTACTTTCCATTGAAAATAAGCTGGGTCGTAAGAGGGCCAGCAGCGGATATGTATCAAGGACCATTGATCTGGATATCCTTTTATTCAATGATGAGATCATCAGCTCCAAAAAACTGCAGGTTCCACATCCAAGATTGCAGCTTCGCAGGTTTGCAATGGTTCCTTTGGATGAAATTGCCGGGGATTATATTCATCCGGTGTTCCTGACCACTATTCATCAACTTGCACTGGATTGTCCTGATTCTTTAAAGGTGAGGGTGTTCAAATCATTTGCCGGCGTACATGTCAATTGATGTCAATGCATTACAATTACATCGTCATTGAAGGGAATATCGGATCAGGGAAAACATCCCTGGCTACGATGATTGCCCGTAACCTGAACGCAAAACTGATCCTGGAGCGCTTTGAGGATAATTCTTTTCTTCCAAAATTCTATAAAAATCCTGAGCAATATGCATTTCCTCTGGAAATGTCCTTCCTTTCAGATCGCTACCAGCAGTTGAAAGACGAGTTGACAAATCAGGACCTTTTTAAAAACTTTACAGTTGCTGATTATTTCATAGACAAATCACTCATATTTGCGCGCAACAACCTCCAAAATGAGGAATTTGCATTGTATTCAAAATTGTTCGATATTATTAATCTCATGCTTCCCAAGCCGCAATTGATCGTTTATTTATACAATTCGACAGAAAACCTTCTCAAAAATATTCGTCTGAGGGGAAGGAGCTATGAGCAAAATATCACCGCTTCTTATCTTGATCATCTTCAGCATGGTTATATCAATTACTTTCATCAAAAGAAAGACATGAGGGTATTAATTATTGATACTCAGACAATTGACTTTGTAAGGAGAGATGATGATTATAAAAAAGTTATTGAAGTAATCCAAGACCATTACCATCCGGGTGTGCACCGGATAAGACTTGATTAACCTCTGGTAAACAACTTCTAACGTTTTCTTGTTAATTAAACTGAAAAAGTCCTATTTTTGTTAAAATTTCCATTTTGGGAATTTTATTGACTTGTTTTTTCAAAACGAAATTCGATAGGTTATTATAAGTAGTTAAAAGATAAAGAATTAAGGCTATGGCATAAATCTTGGCTGCGGATATTAGTAGAATTTTTCGTTCTTTGTGTTCAGATGAAATTTTAATGAAGGTTGGATTGGTTGAATCATTGCTTTCTGTCAGGAGAAAAATCATGTCAGTTTGTAACGAAATCTCCTTAAAAAAACTTTATCTGCATTTGAATTGAATTTTTTTTTACTTTTGATGAAAGTTTTGCAATCGCAACCAACAATAAATGAAAATAAAGGAAGAACTTAATCGCTAACAAATAAAGATTAAATTAATACATTATGAAAAAAAATTATCAGATTGCTGTTAAGGCCGCGGTAATTGCACTCCTTTTTGTTTTTCCACATATGCTCTTATCGCAAAATGCGAACCGAGAAGACGGAAGTGATAAGTTGATTTATCAATGGTACGTCAATCTCAACGGAGGAGTGACCCACGCCTTTGGTGATATTCAATCAGGTTCCTGGATGGGTGAAATGATGACCAAGGATGACATCGGATATGGTTTTGGAGTCCGGCTGGGAAAACACATCAGTCCGGTTTTTGGAGTCTATGGCTCATTTAACAAGGCTGACCTGAGAGGGATTAGTGGAAAAGATACCAAAAATCTCTATTTTGAAACAGAACTCATGGACTATTTCCTAGGTGGTACTTTGAGTTTTTCGAACCTGTTCGGTGGTTACAAACCCAGGTTGATTAATATTTACGGTACTGCAGGTATCGGATTTACCAGCTTTGATGCAACCGCCTACCGCCAGGATACAGATGAAGTGTTTACGGCAACGGGTGGTCCCTATGAGAATACTACAGAAACCATGATGCCTGTCGGAATAGGTGTTGATTTCAGATTAAATGACCGTTGGGATATCAATCTTGAAACTACACTGCGCCTGCTTGATGGTGACAAGCTTGATGGATATGTCGGAAGCAACAAAACCAATATTTGGGGCAATGTGGTCAGCGATGGCTATTACTACACCTCTCTTGGCGTTGGATACAGTTTCTGGAAGACTTCACCAAAAGCCAGGATGAAAATTGAAACTGAACCTGCTCTCCTGGCGTTGCACGGCGACTCTATACCGATTGAAATCAAAGGAACTTTCCCTGGTGCTTATACGAAGAATGCTGTCGTAGATTTTACGCCGGTACTCAAATATGGAGATAAGACCAAACAGCTTGAGACCATGTATTTTCAGGGTACTGAAGTTGAAGAGCAATACAAAAAGGCAGGTGCTTTTATGATGCCAACAACTGGTGGCCCGTTTACTTACACAACTTATGTAAAGTACGAACCCGGTATGGAAGTGTGCGAGCTTTTTGTTGAGCCGATGGCTTCAATCAAAGGAAGAACACCAGTTTCGATGGGCGACAGAAAATTGGCCGATGGATTGCTGATGACCTCCAAACGGTTTGAAAACACTGAGATAGTACTCCTGTCAGACCATGGATTCAGAAGAGATGTCGTAGTCACCGAAAATGGAACAATATATTATATTGTAAACCGGCATGATCTGAACTTCAATTATAAGCTGAACAGGGATGTTTCAGCAAAGGAAGCCCTGGAGAAAATGAACGCATTCATGGCACAAGGATGGGAGTTTAAAAATATTGAGATCAATGCATGGGCATCACCTGAAGGAGAAGAATCTTTCAACCAGGGTTTATCAGTAAGAAGGGGAGAGACAGCCCAGAAATATGTTGAAAGGGAATACAATAAATTTATTGCGAAACAAGCCAGAGAACTTAAAGTACCCGAATCTGATATTAAACAGGAGATAAAGTTTAATATTTCAGCCAACGGTGAAGATTGGGATGGATTTATGAAGGCAATTCAGGATTCTGACATCAAAGACAAAAATATAATTGCCAATGTTGTCAATTCCCAGCCCGATCCCGCTAAACGTGAGCAGGAAATCAGGAATATGACAATCATTTATAAAGAGATTGAAGAAAATATTCTTCCTCCGCTGAGAAGGGCTGAAATCAATGTGAACTGTTTTGAACCAACCCGCAGTGATGAAGAGATAGCACAGCTAGCCGCTACTTCGCCCGACCAGTTAAGCATGAAAGAGTTACTTTATGCTGCTACCCTTACTGATGATCTGAATGCAAAACTGGGTCTTTACAAAACAGCCACAACTCTCTATCCGGATGATCCAAGAGGTTTCAATAATGCCGGTTTTGCAAGTATGGAACTGGGTGATTTGGATGGAGCCAGTAGCTACTTTGCCAAAGCAAAGTCACTTGATCCGGATGATGGTGTAATATTAAACAATACCGGCGTTATTTTCTCGAAGGAGAAAGATTATATAAAAGCTCAGGAAAACTATATGGCTGCCCAGAAAAAGGGTGTTGACGTGAATTACAACATGGGTATTGTCAGAATTGCCCAGGGTAACTATAACGGAGCAATCAACTCATTCGGGGTAACCAAGTGTGATTACAATCTGGCACTGGCACACATGCTGAGCGGGAACTACAACGCTGCCACCTCCACCCTGAACTGCGCTGAAAAGACCCCGCGTGTTCACTATCTGCAGGCCATTATCGGAGCCAGAACGAACAATGATAATATGGTTTTCGAGAACCTGAAAAAGGCTATTGAGGCAGATGCCTCTTATATTGAAATAGCCAAAGAAGACCTGGAGTTCCTTCAATACTATTCGAATCCTGGATTTCTGGAGGTTCTGAAATAACAGATCGTCTGATAACTTTCAAATGGGGCTGTCATCTATACGACAGCCCTTTTTTATTTGTTCCGGAGAAAAATATGCCAGAGGATAATACCAACGCTGACCGAGACATTGAATGAGTGTTTGACCCCAAATTGCGGAATTTCCAAAAAGATATCAACTTTTTCAATGACTTCAGGGGAAACACCATTGATTTCGTTTCCAAAAACCAATGCATATTTTCCGTTGCGGGCAGGGCTGAATGCCTGGAGCATCTGGCTGGCATCGGTCTGTTCAACGCCAATCAATACATAGCCTGCCGACTTTAGATCAAGGATAGCATCCTGTGTGTGATGGAAATACTCCCAAACTACAGACTCGGTGGCACCCAGAGCAGTTTTTTGGATTTCCCGGTGCGGTGGTGTTCCGGTGATGCCGCATAAACAGATTTTTTCAACCCGGAAGGCATCTGCTGTCCTGAAAATTGAACCAATGTTGTTCAAGCTTCTCAGATTATCCAAAACAAGCACTACCTGAAGTTTTTCAGATGCTTTGAATGCGGGGACTGAAAGTCGGTTTAATTCATCATTGGATAGCTTGCGAACCATCTTTTTTGGCAAAGTTAAAAATGATCTAAAAACTGTGGATTAAATTTCTGAAATAGTAAGGGATATGTTCCTATTTTTGTGGTTTAAACGCGATGCAATCCAAAAATAATATAGCTGAAACCCCCTTAATGAAACAGTATAATGTCATTAAGGCAAAGTATCCCGATGCACTGCTGCTTTTCAGGATAGGCGATTTTTATGAAACCTTCGGAGAAGATGCCATCAAAACATCCCAAATTTTAGGAATTGTCCTGACGAGAAGGGCCAATGGTGCTGCAGCTTATGTTGAACTGGCCGGCTTTCCGCATCATTCACTTGATACTTATCTTCCTAAACTGGTGCGCGCCGGTTACAGGGTTGCGATCTGTGATCAGTTGGAAGATCCTAAACTTGCAAAAAAAATAGTCAAACGTGGAGTAACTGAATTGGTAACTCCGGGAGTGACCTTCAATGATCATGTGCTTGAGAATAACCAGAATAATTTTCTGGCCAGCATTCATTTTGGCGAGAAAAAATCAGGCATTTCATTCCTTGATGTTTCCACGGGGGAATTTCTTGTGGCACAAGGGACAAATCAGTATATTGAAAAACTGGTTCAAAGTTTTAAGCCAAGCGAGTTCATCGTTCAAAAAAACCGGAAAAGCGAATTCACACAACTTTTTGGCGGAACATTTTATATCAATACGTTTGAAGAGTGGATTTTTACGCCGGAATTCACTTACGAACTGCTGCTCAGCCATTTTGGAACGGCCAGTCTGAAAGGTTTTGGCGTTGAAAGCTTACCCATGGGAACCATTGCTGCCGGTGTAATACTGCATTACCTGAAGGAGACCCACCATGAGAAACTGGATCATATTTCCAAAATTTCAAGGATCGAAGAGGACAACCATGTCTGGCTTGATAAATTCACTATCCACAACCTTGAGTTGATCCACTCTCCGAATGAAAAGGCTGTAACATTGCTTGATGTGCTTGATCAAACAGTTTCTCCAATGGGATCGCGGTTGCTCAGGCGGTGGGTTGTTTTGCCGCTGAAAAATAAGCTCCCCATCAACGAGCGACTGGATGTTGTTGAGTATTTTCTTAAAAATCCGCAGGAAGCAAACGACCTCAGAAAAGGAATCAAAGTCATTGGTGACCTGGAGCGGTTAATCTCCAAAATTGCCATTGGCAAGATCAGTCCACGGGAAGTTGTTAAAATAAGGGAATCGCTGGTAGTGATTGGAAAAATCAAGGAAACATACCAGACCGTTGCCATCGGTTCGCTAAAAAAGATCATCGACCAGATCAACTTTCTCCCTACCATTATAAGCCAGATTGAAGCGACTTTGAATCCTGATCCGCCTGCGGTTCTGCAAAAAGGAAATGTAATTGCAGAAGGTGTTTCAGCAGAGCTGGACGATCTGCGAAAAATCGCCCATTCCGGGAAAGATTACCTCATTGGAATTCAGCAGAGAGAGGTTCAGCATACAGGCATTCCATCCCTTAAGATCGGCTTCAACAATGTGTTTGGCTATTACCTTGAGGTCACAAATACACATAAGGATAAGGTTCCTTCAACCTGGCACCGGAAACAGACCCTGACAGGTTCAGAACGATATATCACGGAAGAACTAAAAGAGTATGAAGAAAAAATCCTCGGAGCAGAAGATAAAATTTCTGCACTCGAA
The DNA here is from genome assembly GCA_047920975.1 of Bacteroidales bacterium. GTDB lineage: Bacteria > Bacteroidota > Bacteroidia > Bacteroidales > JAADJA01 > JAADJA01. The sequence goes on from JBLRXC010000031.1 coordinate 7,876, forward strand.
ATCAGGATATTCAACGAACTTGTGCTTAGTATTGCCGATTACATAGAACCTGTGCAAATCAATGCCCGGCTGGTTGCCCGGCTTGATGCACTGTTATCACTGGCATTTGTTGCCGGGAAGAACAACTACCACAGACCTGAAATCAATGAATCATTTGCCATTGATATCAAAAATGGCCGGCATCCTGTGATTGAAACACAGATGCCACTTGGTGAGGCGTACATACCCAATGATGTTTTCCTTGACCATGATAAACAGCAGATACTGATCATTACAGGGCCCAATATGTCAGGAAAATCTGCCATGCTGAGACAAACTGCACTTATTGTTTTGTTGGCACAGATGGGAAGTTTTGTACCTGCCGATGCAGCCAGGATAGGACTGGTAGATAAAATATTTACCCGCATCGGAGCATCCGACAATATTTCACTTGGAGAGTCTACCTTTATGGTTGAAATGAATGAAACCTCAAGCATCCTGAACAATCTGTCGGACCGGAGTCTTATTCTCCTTGACGAGATTGGCCGGGGTACCAGCACATATGATGGTATTTCCATTGCCTGGGCGATCACTGAATATCTCCATGAGCACCCCCTTTTCAAAGCAAAGGTCCTGTTTGCAACGCACTATCACGAATTAAATGAAATGGCGGTACAATTTCACAGGATCAAGAACTTCCATGTCTCCATTAAAGAAGTTGGTAACCAGATCATTTTCTTACGCAGGATAATACCGGGGGGTAGTGAACACAGCTTTGGGATTCATGTCGCAAAAATGGCCGGAATGCCACAAACAATTGTTGAACGGGCAAAGGAGTTGCTGAAGGTTTTTGAGAAGCAACACGACGGTGAAGCGTTCAAAAAGAAATCATCAAAAAGAGTTCCGGGAAAAGATGCGTATCAACTCAGCTTCATTCAACTGGAAGATCCTTTGCTTCTGCAGATCAAGGAGGACATCCTGAACACTGATATCAATACGCTCACACCGGTTGAAGCCCTGATGAAGCTCAATGAGATCAAAAAACTGATCGATAAATGACGGAGCATGAACCCTTAATTTTTTTTCATTTTTATTTGACTTGAACAATAATTTAATAAATTTGCACTCCCAAATTGAATTGCGAAAGTAGCTCAGCTGGTAGAGCATAACCTTGCCAAGGTTAGGGTCGCGGGTTCGAATCCCGTCTTTCGCTCAAAAAAATATCTCTCGTTGCTGAGAGATTTTTTTTGAACCTCTGCCCGGGTGGTGGAACTGGTAGACACGAGGGACTTAAAATCCCTTGACCATTGCGGTCGTGCGGGTTCAAGTCCCGCTCCGGGTACGATGTGAAAGGCTGACATGCTTGAATACAGATGTTGGCTTTTTTTTTATCATGGGTCAGGTGTTTCATATTTTAAGAGATTTATGGAAATATGGATGGCTTATATACAGGTCTGTCATCCGCAATCGGTTTTACAGTTCAACCGTCTTATTTTGCAGTTCCATCAACCGGGCGTATATTTGCCAATATTTTTAAATCAGTAGGATAGCCAGATGCTTTGTCCCTTTTTGCCAGCGGACTTCTGTAAACGTTAATCTGAAGGCTACACCTGCAGAAGACAATGACAGAAAACAACTTAAGACAAAGACAAGCGCAGCTATTATCAGTTTTTAGAAAAGTGCACCGGATAACGGGTGCTACTCTTTTTGTGATTTTCTTGTTTGTTTCAGTAACTGGCTTGTTACTTGGTTGGAAAAAGCATAGCGGTGGACTGTTGTTGCCAAAATCACACCAGGGGGTTTCCACGGATTTAAAGGATTGGCTGCCCATTGACAGTCTGCACAGGAATGCCTGCAGAATATTGCATGATTCCGTCTCAGAAAGCTTGTCCCTGGTTACAGACAGGATAGACATAAGAATGGACAAAGGAATGGTTAAGTTTGTTTTCACTGGTCATTATTGGGGAATACAGCTTGATGGTGCGACGGGAGAACTGCTTCATATAGAAAGAAGACGGTCGGACTTCATAGAAAATATTCACGACGGATCAATCCTCGATCATTTTTTCGGCACCAATAACGGTTTGCTCAAATTGATCTATACATCCACAACAGGTCTTGCTCTTCTGATGTTTACAATAACAGGATTCTGGTTATGGTACGGGCCGAAAAGGATAAAGCGAACCAGAAATAACGGCTGAAAGATGTCCGGGAAGCTTTGGTTCATCCAACACAAACGCTATAATCTTTCTTTTCAACTACCTCACCAACAATAGCGGTTGAAACATAACCTTCATTTCTGAGGGCGGAAACGATTTGTTCTGCTTTTGCGGGTGGTGCAGCCATCAGAAGACCGCCGGAAGTTTGTGCATCAAAAAGAAGCATCATCTGATTGTAACCAACCGCTGGATCAAAATAGCAGCCCGCCATGGCAAACTCTTTATTGCGGAAGGCAGCTCCCGGAATGCAACCCATTTCAATCAGTTCAATCACCTGGGGCAGGGCTGGAATACTCCCGGCAAAAAGACGAAAGGAAACATTGCTTCCGTCAGCCATTTTTTTTGCATGACCGATCAGTCCAAAACCGGTAATATCTGTAGCTGCCCTGATGGAACATTGATTCATGACCTTTGCCCCGGCTGCATTGAGCTGTTTCATGGTATGGAGGGCATTTGTGTAGATTTCTTCAGAGACCAGTCCGTTTTTTTTTGCGGAGATGATAACCCCGGTACCCAATGGTTTGGTCAGGATCAGGAGGTTACCCGGTTTTGCCTGACTATTCGTAGTGATTTGATCAGGATGAACCTTTCCTGTAACAGAGAGACCATAAATGGGTATTTCATTGGCAATGGTATGCCCACCCACTACAAATCCACCAGCTTTGGATACAACCTCTTCACCTCCTCTCAGTATCTCTTTCAGGATGATTAATGGAAGATTCGCAGGGAATAGCACAATATTCAGCGCAGTGAGGACCTGGCCTCCCATGGCATATACATCACTGAGGGCATTGGCGGCAGCAATTTGTCCAAAGTCGTATGGGTCGGAGCAGACGGGCGGAAAAAAATCAGTTGTCTGGATCAGGGCAAGATCGTCACTGATCTTATACACGCCGGCATCATCATGGGTACGGATATCCACAAGTACATTTGGGTCAGTCGTGCGGGGGAGTCCTGATAAAGCCGCTTCCAATTCGGCTGCAGGTAGTTTGGCCGAACATCCTCCATGTTCAACAAGGTTCAGCAGATTGTAATTTTCTATATTCACAAAAGAGGGTATTATGTCATCTATTTCAAACATTCAACACTTTAGGAGATTTCATAAGGGTTTCCAGTATGTCGAGCATATTAGAAACCCTCCCCACTGCCAGTTCATCCATCTTCCCAAAATAATCAAGACATGTTCCGCAGGCAATCAGATCAACGCCTTTTTCTGCGAACTCCCCGAGCTGAGGTAAAAACAAGGATCCATTCAGGACAAGGTTAATCCCTGAATTCATAAAGATGATTTTTTGAGGCAACCTATCAGTGGATTTGAGGGTGTTGAGCATGGCTCCGACAAGTGCATGGCCCAATTCTTCAGAACCCTCTCCAATCCTGTCTTTGGAGAAAAATATAACGAAATTGTCTCCATCGCTTTCCGGTTCACACCATAACGCCGGATCTGAGGATTCAACATCCAGGTTCTCAGGAGGGTTGATCAATAGCTCAAATAACTTCCCCTGTTGATTCCTGATTACAGAAATATTATGATCATTCAGAAAATGGGTCACATTTTTAAAGGATGTTTCGTTGTCGATGATGATTTTTAAAGTGCTCTCATTTTCAAGCGTTTTCAGCGCTTTTTTTGTTTCAATGAGCGGCATGGGGCACTTAAGGCCGGTTAAATCGAGGATTTTCATAAAAAAATTTTTGTTGTCTTAAAACATCTGCACCTGCTTTCAAAGCTCTGCCCGAATGTCTAACAATGTTTTCCTGACCCTTTGAAGAGACTTTAAAATTTCCATTTCTGCCTTTTGCTCATCCGGGTTTTTTGACAGCTTTTGTTTGGCTCCCTGAAGTGTGTACCCCCGTTCTTTGATCAGGTGAAAAAGCAGATGAAAATTATCAATGTCGGTTTGTGTGAAAAGTCGGTTTCCCTTTTTGTTTTTTTTAGGCCTGATGATGTCAAATTCCTTCTCCCAAAACCGGATCAGCGAGATATTCACATCAAACATAGCAGCAACTTCTCCGATGGTATAAAAGAGTTTTTCCGGTTTGGGGTTCAAAGCAGACATTCCCGTTTAGTCAAGTGATTGGGAAGGCCTGGTAGAGAGTTCCAGTACCATATCGTATTCTTCGGGTGTGAGGTCATTAAAGAAGAAGTAGATTGGATTAACATTTCTGCCATCTTTCAGTATTTCATAATGCAGATGGGGAGCGGTAGATTTTCCTGTGTTTCCAACAGTTGCAATCAGCTGACCCCGTTTGACTTTCTGGCCCCGTCTGACTTTAAATTCATGCACATGGGCGTAAACAGTCTTATATCCATATCCGTGATCAATGACCACCCTGTTACCATAACCCTGCCGTGAACGGTTCACCTCTTCAACAATGCCATCGCCTGTTGAATAGATCTCAGTTCCAATTGGTGCCGAAAAGTCAATTCCCGGATGAAATTTTTGAACCTTGTAGATCGGATCAAGGCGATAGCCATAATAGGAGGAGAGACGTTTTAAATCCTTGTTGTTGACTGGTTGAATGGCTGGTATGCAGGCCAGCATCTCGGTTTTGTTTTTAGCCATCTCGAACACTTCATCGAACGACTCTGACTGAACAACGAGCTGACTTTGTATTTGATCAAGTTTTTTGACGAGTTCAATGATCAATTGAGAATTTTGATACCCCTCCAGTCTGGCATACCTGTCTGTTCCTCCGAAACCTGCTTTTCTGACAGCAGGCGGTACAGGTTCTGCCTCAAAAATTACACGGTAAATGTTATCATCCCTATCCGAAAGGTCAGCCAAAACTGCATTGTATTGCTCTATTCTTTCATCAATGATCCTTAATTGCAGTTGATATTGGGCAATCTCCCGTTTAAGCATTTTTTCCTTCGGTGAATCAAGGAATGCATAAGCCAAGAAAATCACTACAGAGGCAAACACCATTCCGGTAGCAATCACTGATAAAAGTTTCAGGAGTTTAACTTTAAGGGTTACCCTTACCTCCTCAAATTGTAATGATTTTCGGTTGAATTTGTAGTTCACTTTAGCCATAATATTTATATGGACTCTTTCCTCAAAAGTTTCATTCGTTTAAAATTCGCGGCAAAGTTATGTATTTAAATTAATTTTGCAGCCCTGTTTCAGGACAGTAATTAACGTAAGTTTGTTAATATTTATTAATTTTTGATGGATTCAACAGAAATCAGGCAGGCATTTTTTAACTTTTTCATTGAAAAAAAACACAAGATAGTCGCTTCTGCACCAATGGTCATCAAGAATGACCCCACTTTGATGTTCACCAATGCCGGCATGAATCAGTTCAAAGATATTTTTCTTGGAAATGCTGCGTCTGAAACAACAAGAGTTGCCAATACACAGAAATGCCTTCGTGTTTCGGGAAAGCATAACGATCTGGATGAAGTCGGCCATGATACATACCATCATACCATGTTTGAAATGCTTGGCAACTGGTCGTTTGGCGATTATTTTAAAAAAGAAGCCATTGCCTGGGCCTGGGAGTTTCTGACAGGAAGAATGGGTATCCCTGCAAATGACCTTTATGTGACTGTCTTTGGCGGTGATAAAGAAGATAATCTTGTATTGGATCAGGAGGCTCTGGATTGTTGGGAATCTATTGTTGGTAAAGAGAAAATAGTGTATGGGTCAAAGAAGGACAATTTCTGGGAAATGGGTGATACCGGTCCGTGTGGTCCATGCTCCGAAGTTCATGTCGATCTGAGGGATGATGCTGAAAAAAAGAAAATACCAGGAAGGGATCTGGTTAACAAAGATCATCCGGAGGTGATTGAGATATGGAATCTCGTGTTCATTGAGTTTAACCGGAAATCCGATGGAACACTGGAACCTTTGCCTGCAAAACATGTAGATACCGGGATGGGTTTCGAAAGGCTTTGCAGGGTTTTGCAAAAGAAAAGATCAAATTACGACACCGATATTTTCCTGCCGGTCATCAAAAAGATTGAGGCTATTACCGGCGCTGCATATGGCACAGAAATTTCCACCGACATTGCGATGCGCGTCATTGCAGATCATTTAAGGGCTGTGGTTTTTTCTATTGCCGACGGGCAACTTCCGTCCAACATCAGGGCAGGGTATGTGATCCGGCGGATCCTGAGGCGTGCTATCCGCTATGGGTATACTTTTCTGGGTATGCAGGAGCCATTTATTCACGCACTGGTACCGGTGATGGTGGAAAAAATGGGAGATATATTTCCCGAAATCAGCGCACAGGAGGACTTGATCAAAAAGGTGATCCTTGAGGAAGAGGGGGCTTTCCTGCGAACGCTCTCTCAAGGCATTCGTAAGTTTGAAGCTTACATAGAAAATGCTTTAGGAAAGAAAGAAATTGCGGGTAATTTTGCTTTCGAATTGTTCGATACCTATGGATTTCCCATTGACCTGACCCGGATCATGGCCGGTGAAAAGGGCTGGCAGGTTGATATGAAGGGGTTCAACCGGCGACTGGATGAACAAAAAGAACGCTCACGCAAAGCATCAACCAAAGATACAGGCGATTGGGTGTTACTTGATGCGAATACGCAAACCACAAGATTTGTGGGTTATGAAACCCATGAAACCGAAGCACGGATCATCCGATACCGAAAAGTGAAGGATGCAAAAAAGGAGTTTTATCAGATCGTGCTTGATGTTACTCCATTTTATGCCGAAGCCGGTGGACAGGTTGGGGATACAGGTTACCTGTCGGATGGAGATAAAAGAATACAAATTACCGGTACGGTGAAGGAGAATGAACTGATCGTGCACATCGCCGATGAACTACCTGAAAATCATGAAAATCAATGGAAAGCTGTTGTAGATACAGGAAAAAGGAGAGATACCGCCAACAACCACAGCGCTACGCATCTGATGCATGCAGCGCTCAGAAAGGTCTTGGGTACCCATGTCGAACAGAAAGGTTCCCTGGTGAATGCCAATCATTTCCGGTTCGATTTCTCCCATTTTGCTAAAATGACCGATGACGAAATAGCACAGGTAGAGGCTATCGTCAATGAAAAAATCAGAGCAAATATCCCCATCAGGGAAAACCGTGACGTTCCTTTTCATGATGCACTGGAAATGGGAGCCATGGCTCTCTTTGGCGAAAAGTATGGAGAAAAGGTGAGGGTGATCACCTTCGATCCGGATTTTTCGGTTGAACTCTGCGGAGGTATCCATGTAGCTGCCACAGGCCAGATAGGCCTGTTCAGGATCATCTCCGAGGGTGCCATTGCTGCAGGTGTAAGGAGAATTGAGGCGGTGACGGGCAAAGCAGCAGAAGAGTACGTGAACGAACATATCAGTATCGTGAATGAACTGAAAGGGATTTTTAAGAGCCAGAAAGATGTTTTAAAGGGTGTTAGATCACTTATTGATCAAAACAACCAGTTGAAAAAGCAAATTGACACCCTCAATGCAGAAAAGGCTGGAATGATCAGGCAGACACTTATACAGCAGGTTCAGCCTGCAGGAAAGATCAATCTGATCACCCAAAAAATAGATATTGATCCATCGGCATTACGCAATCTTGCCTTTGACCTCAACCGGGAAGTTGAGAATCTATTCCTGGTCCTGGGAACCGTCAATGGTGGAAAGGCCAATCTGACCCTGATGCTTTCGGATCAACTGGTCAGCGAATATGGAATGAATGCAGGCGTTATGATTCGTGAAATAGCAAGGCACATTGATGGCGGCGGCGGAGGTCAGCCCCATTTTGCAACCGCCGGTGGAAAGAATCCTGCCGGTTTCGACGTTGCATTCGAAACTGCAAGGAAGCTGGCCAGTGAATTTTCTGAAAAAATCCGTTGACCTTTGAACCGGAACAAGGTTATATTGTCACAACTTTTTCGGTGAACAGTTCTTCGTTAAACACACTTCCCTGCTGGCTTACGAGGGTTCCTTCATAGGCCTGATTGTCAGGTTAATCAATGCTATTTGATGATTTTATCCAACACCCTGCGCGCCCCCTCCTTATGAACCATCACAGCCATCACCTTCAATCTGACGTAATCCTCCCTGATGAATCGGTAACCCTTATTGGGCCCGTCGAAGGCACCTGATCCTGAGTCTTTGATCATAAACCACCACAGGTCATCCTGAACCAGATATCCGATAAAATGAATGCAGTGGTCATCAGATGTTGTTTTGTTATACATCCTCAGTTCCCGTGAATCTTCATTGATATATGCTGCGGGAATATCGAATGTTGGTATGACGCCGATTTCAGCATATTTATCATAGCCCGGTTCGCTCACATCGCCGCAGATACTGAAGGTGAAACCCTTATCAAGCGCATCCTTCATGATGGACACAAAATCATCAAGGGTCACATTGTAATACTCCCCGCTTCCCCACCAGTTATCGGGCTGTTCGAACTTCCCTTTTTGGTTATAGGTTTTCGAAGTGGTTGACATGAATGAGAAATAATCATCGGGTCTGATCCTGATGTAATCGGTCATGAACGACAGCGGGGTATATTGCTGGCCCTCAAAGCTGAAAAGGGCAGGTGGCTCCCCCATGTGATGGTTAAGGATGCTTTTTACAGTTGAAACAATCAGATCACGGTTCCAGTTGCTGTCCTTCTTAATCGCATTTAAGTATGTTCTGATCTCTTCAAACATCTTCCTGTGATCGTGAAATGCCTGCCCTTTGGGTTTGCCCGGGTAAATGCTCTCCGGGACGATCCCATGCATTTTCATCATCCTCGTCACTGCATTGGAAGCCGATCCTTCACCCAGGTTCATTTTACCGCGCTTTTCAACAAAATACTCAGCCCTGGCAACATATTCCCAATAAACCATGTACATTTCAGATAATTTCACTTTGTTTCCGCTGATCCTGTATGCCTCTGACTCCATCAATGATACGGCGGCATAACTCCAGCATGTCCCGGTTGATCCTTGTGAAACGGGTTTGTTATGCCAATGTTTCTTGTAATCATCGGGGTTTGTAGGAAAGGAATAATGAGCCAGGTCAACGCCCAGAACTCTTCTCGTTGTTTTTGGATCATTGACCGCTCCATCCAGTGATTTCAAAATGGAGTCCTGATAAAACCCCGGAGTGACCTCTGAATAAACAGCTCTGTCATTGGATTGAAAGGTCTGGGCAATTCCTGATGCACAGAGAAGCAGAATGATAAGAAGAACATTTAATACGCGCATGGATTTTTTTTAGTCGTAAAAATAGCCATTTTACCTAAATTCGTCAAAATTTTCAGGATGAGTTTTACGGTTTACAAATCCTCAGCAGGCTCCGGCAAAACCTTCACCCTTGTGAAGGAGTACCTGAAACTTGTGCTGAACGACCCGAGGGTATTCCGGCATATACTGGCGATCACCTTTACCAACAAGGCCGCCAGCGAAATGAAACAACGCATCCTGGAGGCATTGTTCGGGATTGGACAATCAGATGAAAAAGAATTATCCGGCACTGTCAGAATCATGTTTGAGCAGATTCTAAAAGAGACCGGGATGTCTGAAGAGATGATCAGGGAAAACGCCCGGACCGTTTGCACACTTATCCTGCACCAATACAACGATTTTGCCATCAGCACCATCGACAGTTTTGTGCACAGGGTCATCCGCAGTTTTTCATTCGACCTGCACCTGCCGATGAATTTTGAGGTAGAGCTCGAAACAGAGGAGGTATTGAGAAAAGCCATTGATATGCTCATCAGCAGGGTGGGGCATGATCAAAAACTTACCGATCTTCTTGTCTCTTTTGTGAAATCTAAAACCGATGAGGAAAAGAGCTGGAGAATTGAAGAGGATCTGTTCAATGTTGCCAAACAGTTGTTGAATGAAGACAGTCAGGTTCATATCCAAAAACTGCAGGACCTGACACTCGATCAGTTTTCAGAGATCAACAAAAAGATCATAGCATTTCTCTCCCGTGTTGAAAGGTCGTGGCAGGAAACGGCTGGGCAGGCATACACTCTGATTGAGCAGTCGGGTATCCCGCTGGAAGCTTTTTACAGGGGGAAGAGCGGGATCGGTGGATACTTCTTCAAACTTGCCCGGGGCAGGTTTGACGCGATCAATCCGAATACGTATGTGGCCGCAACAGTAGAAGAGGATAACTGGTATGCCGGTAAATCTGATGGATCTGTCAGGTCGAAGATTGACGCGATCAAACCCCTGCTGATTGATGCATACCATACACTCAGCAGAAGTATCGAAAGGGATTATAAGCGCTATGTGTTGTTCAGTGAGATCCTCAAAAACATTTACCCGCTTGCCATCCTGAATGAAATTGAGAAAATTGTGCAGGATTATAAAGCTGCGAACGGCATTCTCCTGATCTCCGAATTCAACAGGAAGATTGCGGACATTGCACTGAACGAGCCGGTCCCTTTTATTTATGAGCGGCTTGGCGAAAAATACCGGCATTTCATGGTGGATGAGTTTCAGGATACCTCGATCCTACAATGGCAGAACCTGTTGCCACTTATCGAAAACTCACTGGGTGAAGGTCATTTCAATATGGTGGTGGGTGACGCCAAACAGGCCATCTATCGCTGGCGCAGCGGGGAGGTTGAACAGTTTGTGGTACTGCCTGCCGTTTATAAAAATACGGATAAACCTTTTGCAAAGGCCCGGGAAGAGGCGTTGAAGAGAAATTACAACGGACAATCCCTCATCCACAATTACCGGTCAAGGATTTCTGTCGTTGAGTTTAACAATGACTTTTTTGAGACGGTCTCTGCTACCCTTGGTTCCGGCTACCAGGATATTTATCAGGATGTCAGGCAAAAGGCCAACCCATCAAAGAGTGGAGGGTATGTTGAGATCACTTTTTTTGATAAAGACGGGGAAACGGTTGATTTCAGCAATTTTAACAGGTCGAAGATTTTTGAGATCATACGGGATGTTAAAACCAGGGGCTACAATTGGGAGGATATAGCCATTCTTTGCCGGAACAATAAAAATGCTGCATTCATTGCAGGAGAACTGTTGAAAGAAGGGATCAAAGTGATCTCTTCCGAATCACTTCTACTATCGAACTCAGACCAGGTAAGGCTGATTTTAGCTGTTGCAAGGTTTGTTTTAAATCCTGCTGACCAAATTGCCCGCGTTGAAATAGTACACTGGCTGGTGAATCATGGCTTTTGCAATCCGGATCCTGTAGAGGCTTTCAGGGAGTTTGGATTATTGAGCGGCAAGACAGATCCTGATGATAACCATCATGCCCGTTTTATTCCGGCACTGCGGAAGGCTGGTATTGATTTCAAACTGCCGGAACTGTATGCGCTCACAACTTATGAGTTCTGCGAAAAGATTACCCGGCTTTTTAAACTGGCAGAGAAACCCGATGGGTATGTGACCTTTTTTCTTGATGCAGTGTTGCAGCAGGAGAATAAGCTCCCATTTGGCCTGCAGGAACTCATTCGCTGGTGGGATGATGAAAAGGAGAAACTGTCGGTGATATTGCCCGAAAAACTGAATGCCGTGCGTGTGATGACCATTCACAAATCAAAAGGACTTGAGTTCCCGGTTGTCATTTATCCGTTTGCCTCTGAAAAGGTTCGCAACACTAAAAAGAAGCTGTGGATTGATCCGGCTGATCCCCTTTTGCCAGACTTAAACTCAGCCCTTGTAAACACCAGCGTTAACCTTCAAAAAACTGATTTTGCTGCACTATATGAGGAAGAGGCTTCAAAATCCCTGCTCGACCTGATGAATCTGTTGTATGTTGTGATGACCCGTGCTGAAGACAGGTTGTATGTCATTGCTTCCCAACCTCCTGAAAAAGATGGAAGCAGTCAATCGGTTCCCAGGTTGCTGAAGCAGTTTCTGAAGGATCAACAGCAGTGGGAGGAAAGCAGACCGGTATATTTTTTTGGTGATCCGGAAACCTGCAATGATCGAATCAAACGGGAGGTTCAAGGTTCCAGGCTGGATCATTACCACTCCGCAGACTGGCGGGATAGGATCAGGTTGAAATTTCATTCGGCAAATTATTGGGATCACGCTGAAGTGAAACCTGGCCGTGAATGGGGGATGCTGGTTCACAGCGTACTGGCTGAAATTGACACACCCGGTGACATTGGACCTGTTTTGGAACGCTTTTACCTCGACGGAGTGATTAGTCGTGAAGAGGCTTCTGGTTTGTCTGTGACCATCCGGCAGTTCATCCAAAAACCCGGGGTCAGCCGTTTTTTTGAAGAGGGTTTGGAGCTAAGGAAAGAAGTTGATATTTTATTGCCCGGCGGACAATCTCTCCGCCCTGACCGCATCATCATAGAAAAAGAAAAGGTGACGGTAGTCGACTTCAAAACCGGCTCGAAGCATCCATCACACATTGGCCAGTTAAAAACCTATAAAGAGACCTTGCAGCGGATGGGATATGCAGAAGTGGAAGGTTGTCTGCTTTATGTGCATGAAGAGGAGCCGGTTTTACAGGTTTGATAACAGACCATCCATCATCAGCCAGTTTTGTCATTGATTGGCTCACGGAAAATGTTATTTTCATTCACAGAAAGTGAAAAATTACTCATGAAATCCTTCATGCATCGGGATATTTTATATTTTTAGCGTTGAAATCCGGACAATCAAATTAACATAATTTATTATGATCATGATGAACACAGGTTACAAAGAAATCCTTGAAATGGCTATCAACAATGAGGTTGAGGCCTATGAATTTTACAAACAGGCCGTTGCAAAATCAAAGGACACAAATTTGAAGAGCATTTTTATTGAACTTGCCGAAGAGGAGTTAAAGCACAAGAAAACCCTTGAAGGATTTCTCAGAAATGAGGAACTGGAACTGAGATTTCATTTAGGTGGGCCTGATTATAAAATTGCTGAAACGATTGAACTGCCCAAACTCTCACCCGACATGTCTTTTGCCGACGGCGTGGCACTGGCCATCAAGAAAGAGCAGGAGGCCCGTGATATGTATCTGCAGTTTGCCGCAGCCAGTAAAGATGAAATAACCAAAGTGACATTTCTTGAACTGGCTAAGATGGAGCTGGGACATAAGGTGAAACTTGAGGAACTATACAACAACGCAGCTTATAATGAGGTTTGGTAGGCTTGCGGTACCAATGCTTATTTCCTGTTTGAACAGACGCACTTCAGGGACCTCTCCTGAGCACCCCTCTATTATTATGAAATACACCTGTTGGATTATCTTCTTCATAATATTTTTGACTACCGGATTATATTTTTGTAGCTTCGCTGATAGATGTTGCCTGTTAATCTAAATGTCTGTTACAGTTTCTAAATAAATGAAGTAGACAAAGTGTTTTTGGGAGATGCATTACAAAGCTATTCAGATCACGAGGATTGTTATTCTGTCTTAAATATGTATTCACCAAATACTCCAAAAGGATGGCCAGGACAATTTTATGCCACGCTCTGTTCATTTGTTTTTTAAGCCTGGCTGGAGAAAGCTTTTCTGAGAAGGTTTTGAAATGGGATAAGAACCTGGATTTTGCACTCTTATTCGGTGGTACTGTTTCAAAGACGCTTACAGACAATATTGTGGCAAATCTGTCACCCTTTGTGAGCTATATTCTTGACTCTGTGTATAGCTCCCAGTCCCAAAGACCTGGTAGCAGGCAAGTGCCTTTTATCAAAGTAGTTCCAGGCATTAGGATAGGGATAGAGTACCTTTTTATTAAGGATGAAAAGATACATATATAGAATTCTATGGTTCTGTTTTTTATTTTAAAAACTATTTCATGAACTACAAGCCATTATTGCTTTTTCTACTCATTGCAATTTGCAGTTGCGAGAAAAATCCATTCGATTACCGCACCAGTACGAGCGGTTTACCAAAAAACCGTCGTATTGCCTGAAAGGCGGTGCCCTCATCTCAAGAAGAATCAGCAATCGGTTCTCACTGTCTGGCGGGCTTTTCTATTATTTAAGAAGAGTCATTATGGAAGCGGACTATGATTTAATAAGGGCTTACAATGCCGTTGCAGATCCATACACCCCATATCACATCAGAAATGTGGTGAAATATGAATTTTCATACCACAATCTTGAGTTGCCTTTTTTGATCCAATATAAAAAGAACAAGCTGGCCTTGTTCACAGGAGTATATTTTCCGGTGGTGGCTTACAGGAACGCGACCTTTACCTACCTGGCCAAACCTGAAGCTTATGGATCGGAGGAGACCATTCAAAAAACGGTTAACAGGTTTGAATTGCCCTTGACCGTCTATCCAATGTTAAAACTCAGCTATGACTTAAAAATCAAAAACCTGCCGTTAAGTCCTTTTGCAGAGTTGAATTTTGGATTACACAAAGAAGTTTACATTTTGACCGGGATTATAATCCAGCGATCTGAACCGGAATAGATTTTGAACCATATTAAATTTTGATTATATAAACCCGGGAGAGTATTTTTTTAAGCAGTCAAAGCATTCATTCATGTCTGCACGTGATTCACAAGAGATATTTGCATTGTAAATCATACCAACCTTTACCCGCCCAGATATTTCAAAAACAGTTTCAGAAACTCAGGATTGATGGCGATGGTAAACGCTATGCCATAGATAGCTCCCCAGAAGTGGGCGCTGTGTCCTATGATGCTGTTTCCTTTCTTGGCCATGTACGCCGAGTAAACCAGGTAAAGGATTCCGAAAACCGGGGCAGGGATACCAATGGGAATAAAAAACAGGAATATTTTGCCATGCGGAAAAAGGATGATGGATGAAAAGACCACAGCCGACACAGCGCCTGAAGCCCCGACCGCATTGTAAAAGATGTTTTCCTTCTGTTTGCCGAAATCATAGAGTGTGCTGAAAGCTATCCCTCCTGCGTACAACAGGAAAAAATAGACATATCCCTTAGCACCAAAATAATGGGTAAAGATTGTTTCAACAATATCTCCAAATGAATAGAGCACAAACATATTGATCAGCAGGTGAATCCAGTCGGCGTGGATAAGGCCGTAGCTGAGAAATCGGTGCCACTCCTTTTCTTTCAGGATATAGAAAGCATTGAATTTAAGCTTGTCAAAAACAGTCTGCCGGTTGAATGCCAGCAATGAAACCAATACTGTAAATGCAATGATGATCAGCGTCATATCCGTTTATTTTCCGGTTGTTACCTCTCCTGTAGTATAATCAAGTTCTGAACCGAACATGCTGTGGGGGATCAGGTAGATGGCCAGCAGGACCACTGATGCTGTGATGACCCATATCCTCGCCGGTTTATTCCTCATCAGTCTTAAATATGCTATGAGCCAGAAGAGGAATGCCACCAGGGTTTTGTTGTCTGTCATATCACCGCCAAAAGGCCAACCGGTCCAGTAATCACCAAATGCATATTTTTGCACAAAAGGACCCAGCACCAGGCCACCAAGGCCAAGGCAGAGCACCGTAAAAAAAGCAAGCGGTCTGACCTGTTTTCTGTTGAAAATGGCTTCCAATCCGGTCCGTGTGGAGAGCAGCATGGCAAAGAACATAAAAAGGATGTGCGGCCAGAGAAAAAATGCCGGGACCGGTCCTTTAAACCTGATGACAACCGGAACCTCGTTGATTTCATACGTCTGACCTTCATGGGTAAGGGTCACCAGGTATTCGATCTTCCCTGCCGGTGGTTCGGGAGGCAGGTATCCGGTCAGGCTGCCATTTTCTTTCTTCATGGAGGTTTCCATCCATTCCTCATCCACTTTGAACCTTTTGTAACGGATAGTTCCTTCGACACCTTCAGGAGCGTTTCTGAATCTGATTTCCGCTGGTTTATCACTGTCAGAAGACCGGATCAGACGGTATTTCATATTCTGACCTTCCACCATCATGCTTCCTCTGACCGGGTGTGTTGGCCCGGTCATTCTCTGATAAATGGCCAGGCTTAAGGTAAACAGGATGGAAAAAATCCAAAGGAAGACTGACTTCAAAGTTGAACTCATAGCATTTGTTTATGAATGATTTAAAAATCCGGCGGTAAAAATAATGATTCCCTGCCTAATTTAGTCAGCAACCGACCCCTGGATTCCGGATCTCGTATCTTCTATGTATTTGCTGACAATCCCTGCTTTGTTCACAGCATTGTAAATGACTTCCATGATTTCAGTGCGTATATTATTACGAATCAGGAGTGTATTTTCTGCTGTCGGATGAACCCTGTTGGAGAGAAAAATATAGACTATCCGGTACTCGGGATCCACCCATGCATAAGTCCCTGTGAATCCTGTATGTCCAAAGCTGTTTAATGAGGGGCTTTTACCGGTAGGACCATTTCTTCTGTTCTCGGGATCAGGCTTATCAAATCCAATCCCACGCCGGTTCTTATCCAATGGAAATTGCTGTGTGGTGAACTCTCTTACAATTTCAGGACTGATGTAACGGTGGCCGCCATAGTGGCCTTCCTGCAGCAGCATTTGCATGAGAATGGCCAGGTCATTGGCATTTGAAAACAGTCCCGCATGGCCCGAAACCCCACCCATCATTGCTGCCGCAGGATCGTGCACATATCCATGGACCAGTTGGTTTCTGAAGTAATTGTCCTGTTCGGTTGGAACAATCTCGTTCAGATCAAAGCGACGCAGCGGATTAAAAGTAGTGTATTGAAGACCCAGGGGCTTGTAAAATTTATCTTCAAGATACCTATCCATTGGTTTGTTGGTAAGGCTCTCCACAACCGGCCGAAGCAGGATAAACCCAAGGTCACTGTACCGGTATTCCTTTTTTGGAAGTAATTTGGAGTTGGCGATGGTGTCGAAAATCACGAATGGGTAGTTCTTATCAATGAATAGATTATTGGCCACCTTGATTGCGAACTGCTCTGTGATCTCAGACTTGAAAAATTCAGGCCTGAGTTTCTTTCTTTCCATCGTGTTCAGATAGAAAGGGATCCAGGGTTGTAATCCTGATTGGTGAGCCATCATCTCCCTGATCACAATTTGGTCTTTGTTTGTATCCTTGAGGTATGGGAGGTACCAGACCAGTTTGTGGTCAATATCCAGCCTGCCTTCATCAGCAAGTTTCATCACAGCGAGGGTTCCGGCTGCAATTTTTGTAAGGCTGGCCACGTCATACAGGTCGGTGTTCTCCACAAAGTTGCCTCTTTTGTAGGTGTGATATCCGAAAGATTTTTTGTATATCACATGACCATCAACAGCTACGAGGACCTGACAACCAGGCATTGCCTTATCCCGGATATTTGCTAACACAAGGGAATCAATCCGGAAGAGGTCTTTTTTTTTAAGACCCACTTTTTCAGGGGTGGAATAGCGCAGGCGGTTAAGGTGACTGAACTTTTCGCCTGCCCCGGCTTCTGTAAAATTACCGGTACTGACCGGCATTTTACCCGAAGCACCGATACTGCCCAAGATAATCTGGGCAGCAATTTCGTTGGAAGTCACATGATCCTGATGGCCAATAAGGATTGTGTGGATTTTTTCGGGTTTCCGGATCAGATTCAGGCTGTATGGGCTTGCAAACATTGCCAGTACAACCGGACGGATTTCAGAAACAGCTGATATCAGTGAAAGGGTCTGGGCGGAGATGCCAAAATTCTTTTGGGGGAAAATGCTGGTGTTATGAACACCTACGATGACCAGGTTATAGTTTTTCAGTTTTTGTACAAGCAGATCCTGCTGGCTTTGGGTAGAGCCAGATATGAAATTGAAGAAATCAATGGAGGTATAGTTTGAAAGCATCTCCTGAAATGGAGTAATTTCTGCCGATCCGGCTGATACTGCTGCTATTTTCAGTGTGTCGAACTGCTTCAGTGGAATGAGGTTGTTTTTATTATGGAGAACCACAATGGCATTTTCATAGATTTCCTGCTCCAGCAATTCATTGTTCTTTTGATCCAGCGATTCATGCAGGTCTGTCACCTGAACAGGAGCATATTGGCTAAGCCCTGCTTTAAATTTGTACATCAGTACTTTCCGGCACCGCTCTGCAATCTCTTCTTCTGTGATAATCCCTTCCAGAACAGCCTTTTTTATCGCTCCGATTGCCACTTTTACATCCTGAGGAAGCAGCAGGATGTCGTTGCCGGCCTGGAATGCCTTCAATTCTATTTCGCCCGGTTTATTACCCTCCGTTACACCTTTCATATCAAGTGCATCGGTGATGATCAATCCTTCAAATCCAAGCTCATATTTCAGAAGTCCTGTGATTGTATTTTTTGACAGGGTGGTTGGTGTATTCCGGGTATCACCCATAGCAGGGATGAACAGGTGGGCCACCATCACAGCATCAAGTCCCTCTCCGATCAGTTTCTTAAAGGGATATAGCTCTACGGAATCGAGACGGATTCTGGCGTGGTTGATCACCGGCAGCGTATAATGTGAATCCGAATCCGTGTCACCATGCCCGGGAAAATGCTTGGCAGTTGCAATAATCCCATTGTCCTGCAACCCTTTCATATAAGCAATTCCTTTAGAAGCTACCTTCTCCCGGTCTGATCCGAATGATCTGCTGTTGATAACAGGGTTTTTAGGGTTGTTATTCACATCTATGACAGGTGCAAAGTTGATGTGGACTCCAATGGCCTTTAACTGCCGGGCAATCTCTTTTCCCATCCGGTAGATCAGGGTGTCGTCGTCCAATGCACC
>JBLRXC010000032.1:0-26581 GCA_047920975.1 Bacteroidales bacterium
TTGTCATGAGATGGGAATATATCCCCGGGTCAACACTTTTTCTGGTATGGTCGCAGGGTCGGACAAGCCGCAACACGGCAGGAGAGTTCAATTTTCATGATAACCTCGAAGACCTCCTCAATATCATACCCCATAACATCTTTTTGATCAAATTCTCCTACCGGATCAGCATCTGAACCGGATGAAACAGCAAGGGATCCATAAAAATGGTTTTCTTACAATACTCGTGGCCAATACAGAATGGTTCGGAAAAATAAAATATTTTTGCAAAAATAAAGTTAGTCAGTTGGACTTGCGGGTCATCATCAACATTTTTAATCCTGAAATTGATACGTTTTAAAACGCATAGAATAATCTCCGTTCTTGTCATTGCAGCCGGACTTTTATCTCTTTACTCCTGCTCAACAAAAAAGAACACTTTTACCCGACGATTGTACCACAACATCACCGGGCATTACAACATGTACTGGAATGGACGGGAGAGTTTCCGGGAAGGAGTCGACCAGCTTGAAAAGCAGGTTCAGGATAATTACTATAAAATATTGCCCGTATACAACTTCGGAACCGAACAGCATGCGCAATCGTTAAGCCCTTATATGGACAAGGCCATTGAGAAGGCCTCTTACAATATACAGGACCACTCCATGTACTTCAAACGCAGGGAATGGGTACGAAAAATAGATGACAGTTATCTGCTGATCGGGATGGCCTATTTCTACAAACAGGAGTATCACAAAGCCCGCCGTACATTTGAATTTGTTATTACCGAATACAAGGATAACGACACGAAGTGGGATGCTATGTTATGGCTTGCCAAAACCTATATTGAGATGGGACAGTTTAACCGGGCTGAGTCGGCTCTGGATAACCTGAAAAACGAACTGGACAGGAACCCCAAATCTCCTTCACATGTGAAAAAGGAGGTTCCCCTTGCCATGGCGCACATGCTGATACTCCAGGAGCGCTATGGCCAGGCCAAACAGCCACTGATTGATGCGCTTTTCATGATACAGAAAAGAAAAATTGATACCAGGATAAGATTTATCCTGGCACAGATTTATCAGTACGAGGGTGAACTGTATCGTGCATCATCCTATTATCAGGAGGTCATCAGGAAAAACCCGCCTTACGAAATGGCTTTTAATGCTGCCATTAATCAGGCACGAAGTTATGATGCGCGCTTTGATGAAGGCAGCAGGGATATTGTGAGAACTTTAAACAAAATGCTCAAAGAAGACAAAAACATCAATTTTAAAGACCAGATCTATTTTGCGCTTTCCGATGTTGCATTTAAAGACACTCAGGATTCGCTGGCCATTGATTATTTGAGGCTTTCAGTTGCCACATCTGTGAATAATAATTTCCAGAAATCTTTATCTGCACTTAAACTGGGTGACATTTATTTCCTGATGCCGGATTATGAGCTGGCGCAAGCATATTATGATACGGCTGTGAGTGTTTTACCGGAAGATTTCCCTAAACGGGAAGAAATTTTATCAAGAACCATGAATCTAACCGAGTTGGTTGGAAACTATATCGTGATTCAGACCGAAGACAGTCTGCAGATGGTAGCAGCCATGAGCGAAGATGACCGGATTGCACTGATCGACAAGATTATTGAAGAGGTGATTGAGGAGGAGAAAAAGCAAAAGGAAAAGGAAGAATTGCTTGCATTCCAGCAATCCTTAGGTGGAACAACAACACAACCCGGGGATATGGGAATTTCAGGAGCCAGCGGAGAATGGTACTTTTACAATACCACCGCTTTGAGTTACGGATACTCAGAGTTTTCAAAAAAGTGGGGAAACCGGAAGCTTGAAGATAACTGGAGATTGTCGAACAAGCAGGCTATTATGGAAATGGATGATCCAGAACTTGCTATGGTTCAGGATAGCCTGATTACCGACACGACTTCAACTGTTGTGGTAATCACTTCAAATGACCCGCATACCCATGATTTTTACCTTCAGAATTTGCCACTGACAGAAGCCCAGCTCCTGGCATCAGACAAAAAAATAGAAGATGCCTGGTTCAGCCTGGGTATGATTTACCAGGACAAACTTGAAAACCTTCCCAAGGCAGCCGAATCTTTTGAAAACCTGTTGAGCCGTTTTCCTGAATCAGAATACCGGCTTATGACCTATTATCATCTGTTCAGACTATACACCAACCTTGAGAACCCGGATAGTGCTGTATACTATAAAGCATTGATCATCAACGATTTTCCGGAAAGCGATTACGCCCTGCTTTTACTCGACCCTGACTATTTCAAAGAACTTGAGGCCAGGAAAAACCGTGCGATGACATTATATTCGGAGACATATAACCATTATCAGTCAGGTCATTACTATACTGTGTTCACTAACAGCAACCGTGCGTTATCAGAGTTTGCAGAACCTGAAGAGCTGATGGCCCGGTTTGAGTACCTCCGGGCGTTATCGCTTGGCAAGATTGAAGTCGCGGACTCTTTGAAAGTTGCACTCGAAGCACTGATCGTAAAATATCCCAACAGCGAGGTCAAACCACTGGCACAGAATATCCTTGATTACCTCTCTGGTTCTATTGATACGACCGGTTCAAGGCGGACAGCCGAGCCGGAAGAGGTGATTGATTTTTCAATCTACTCCTTCAATCCCAGGAGCAAACAACTCTTTGCATTGGTTGTGGATGGCCCCAATGTAAACATCAATGCGCTGAAAGTCAGGATTTCGGATTACAATAAGAAATATTTCAGTCTCGATAACCTTACCATTACCAATATTCTGCTCGACAAAACGACACATTTTATAATGGTAGGAAACTTTGATACAATGCAGGAGGGTATTCGCTATTATAATGGGTTGATGTCGGACGACTATGTCTTTGCAAATCTCGAGGAATGGCAATACAACGGTTTTGTTATTTCACAGGAAAATTACCCGGTTTTTTACCGCGACAAGGATATTGAGAAATACCTCGCATTTTTTAAACGAAATTACCCCATCAACAAGTAATACAACTATTTTTATGTTTTCTAAAAAAAGTGATCAGATGACAAAAAACAACACAGAATTCAAGCCCAATACCATTGTGGAAGGAACAACCATTAAAGGTGATGTTTCAACCAATGGGGATTTCCGGATTGACGGACAGTTGAATGGATCCATCAGGTGTCAGGGGAAGATTGTTGTTGGTCAGACCGGTAGTATTGATGGTGAAATTGTTTGTCAGAATGCGGATCTGTCGGGTATTGTAAATGCCAAGGTGACTGTTGAGGAGTTGCTGACACTCAAAGCAACTGCCCGCCTGAAGGGAGAAGTCAACACAACCAAGCTATCCATTGAACCAGGTGCTACCTTCACAGGAACCTGCAATATGGACGGTGGCGCAAAGAAACCCGGTACAACCCATATCGATGAAAAACCTCAACAAGAAAAAATCTTTACTAAATAACTATGCCAGGTATTCCGGATTGGCCTTCCAGATGCTTGCCATCATCCTGATAGGCGTTTGGGCAGGAATTAAACTGGATGAATGGCTTGAAATGCAGATACCCGTATTTACAATACTTTTATCTGTCATTTTTGTTTTTCTTGCTGTTTACTCTGCAATCCGGGAATTTTTAAAGAAAAAATAAAATCCACCATATGGATGCTGAATTATTGAAGTATATCCGCAAACTGATGGTTTACACCATCATCCTGGCTTTGGCAGGTTATACGGCCACGCTCTTTGCACCTTCCAGGTTTCTCTCCCCGGCTGTTCCATTTCTCTATATATTCTTTTTTTCTGTTGCACTGATCCACCATTTTCTTCTCATAAAGTCAATCCGCAGCAATCCCAAACGGTTTATCAACCGTTTCATGATCCTCACTTTCGGCAAGCTGTTGCTATACTTCGTACTGATTGTAAGCTATACCCTCTTTGCAAGACAAGATGCCATCGCCTTTATACTGGCATTTGTTGTCCTTTATCTGTTTTATACAGTTTTTGAGATCACACACAGTCTTAAGGCTGCAAAAGTACTTAAAAAGAAAATCGAACATTCTTCGGAAGGTTGATTTTCAGGATTTGAAGAATTCTATCATATGTAATTCCAGGTCTGAAATCAGATGATCAAGGTCCTTCACTTTGTGGTGGTCTAAGACCTGAACCAACAGGACTCCTTCTATTTTTCTGATCCCGGCAATCAATTGCTGCAGGGCTTGTCCTGTGATGTTCCCATTGATCAGG
Source organism: Bacteroidales bacterium (assembly GCA_047920975.1). Classification (GTDB taxonomy): domain Bacteria; phylum Bacteroidota; class Bacteroidia; order Bacteroidales; family JAADJA01; genus JAADJA01. The sequence continues at coordinate 4,213 of JBLRXC010000032.1, forward strand.
ATGAAAAAATCAGTGGTGTTCAGGGTCGGAATCAGTTTCCCTTCCGGATGGGAATTGGATATAAAATAGTAGTCCGTAGCCCTGTCATGATCCGGATAATACCAAACCGGAAAAGGCAGCACTTCTTTCCGCTTCCAGTGATAAAAGCCCACATCAGAAATCCTGCGCAGATCCATTTTGAATGTATGATTCAGCTGCAGAACGAGCCAATGGTCCTTTTTCTGGCATGAAATGGCGATGAAGACATTATCTTCACTGAAATCTACTTCGATCTTTATTTTCTTTGCCATCGGACCGGGTGGATGTCTGATTTAAAAACAAAGCAAAGATAAGTCTCAAAATCGGATTAAGTATTGAATCGTCATTGAAAATACCGGACGTTTTCACAATAAATCACCTTTAAAAGAGAGATCAAAACTCTATTTTGTAGCTAAGATTCGGGAAAACAATTGTTTGTTTATCTTCGTCAATCCGGTTGTATTTATGATTGTATTTGTATCCGAAAAATTCGGGTGAACCCAGAGTATTCAGCACCTGCAAACTCCAGATTCCACTGAATCCTGGTTTGTTTTTCCGATAGTTTAAAGTAAAAAGGAGGTAAAATACATGGGGTTTACGGTCTTCGAAAGCACGGGATTCGTCATAGATAACTTCACGTGCCGCAAAGGTAGCCGTTTCATCCAGGGGTGATATGCGATCACCACCTATCACGCTGAATTTTCCGTTTATCCCCAACAGATTGTTTTTATGAACCCGGCCAACATTCCATTCCTTTCCTGCCAAAAGGTTTAAGACCAGATTTTTATCATACCTCGAACTTCTTTTGATATCATCTCCCCCGGTGTAGGTGGATGAAAAAACCGAAGCGGTCACCAGGTAATAAAAACCCCTGTTCATGAACCGTTCGAAGGTAAGATCCATCCCTATATTTTCACCAGTACCTTTATTTTCGAGCACTCTGTTCATAAACCATTCCTGATCCACATTGAGCAGGGAATATGAGGTCGCGGGATGAACAGGAACATCAAACAGGTATTGATAAAAAACCTCAGCCCTGAAATGAATGTTTTCATCAATGGCACGATCATAATCTGCTACAAGATGATGCGAACGGGTAAAATCCAGATCGAGGTTTGGTCTTGTCAATCCCTCCGCTGTCCGAATTTCAGTCAGATACATGAACAGCATCTCAAGCCTGCTGTGCAAGCCGTAACCAAGACTAACGGATTGTCCCGGTAAAAAACGCCATCGTGCACCCAGACGGGGTTCAGCAGAAAAGCTATTGTTCAATGTGAAATATTGCAGGTGAATGCCTGCATTAAAGACAATTTTTTGTGACAGGTCGAACCGCGATTGTGTATAGGCCTGCAATAACTCACCCGCTCCCCGGTCATCCACTGCAGAGACCACATCCTGGCCTGAAAAAGATGCTTCCTGCATCAAGAGGTCATAATTCAACTGGTGAACCGTAATGCCGGTGCGGTTGGTGTGTCGTGCACTGAATTTATGATTCAGGAATGAAGAGAAGCTGTATTTCCAGGAATAATCTTCAATGTACTGATACGGGTGTAAAGATTTCAGCGTGTCCATTTTTTGAAAATCCCAGCGTAACCCACTGCCTGATAAAGCCAGCGATGTATTCACCATACTGTTTCTGCCAAGGATTTTCCTATGGGTCACACCCAGTGCGCCCATAAAAGTCTTGCCGTCACCCTCCAGGCGATCATCTTCATACTCCCATGCATCAGGCTCTTTGCTGACCCTTGTTCCTGAGAAATCATCCGAACCTATGCCCCAGATGGAAAAAATACCCATTTTCCCGGCAGAAAAATCTGTTTTGAAAGAAAAGTCCTGGTATTTGATCAATCCGGCATTTTCAGGCAAAACAGGTTCAAGCAATGCAAAGAGTGAATAACGGTAATTGAAAAGATAGGTAGAACGCTTTCCTTTTACAAAAGGTCCTTCCGACGAAAGATCGAAGCCCAGAAGGCTGGCCTGAACCGCATGTTCGCGTTTGTCAGGATTGCCGGTTCTGAGCCGCAAATCAAATACACCGGAAAGGGCATTTCCAAATTCTGCGGGGAAGGCGGCTGTATAAAAATCAGATGTTGCCAGCATCTGAGAACTGAGCGCCGTAATCCCGCCGCCGCCAAAACTTGTCATGTTGGTAAAATGGCTTGGGTTGGTAATTTCCAGCCCTTCAAGCCGCCATAGCAATCCTTTGGGCGCATTTCCACGGATCACAATGCCGTTGCTGTTCATATTCTCTGAGACGCCGGCATAAGAAGAGGCCAGGTGAGCCGGATCGTCAAAACCACCCGCAAACCGGCGGGCCTCCTCCATGCTGATCTGCCTCGAACTGATGATGGCCATAGCGTTCAAAGGTTCCTTCCTGTCATTCATCCCGGTAATCACAACTTCAGCCAAACCCACAACCGACTCTTTTAGACCGATGTTTAATACGACCTCTTTACCTGAGCCTATCACCAGCTCCCTGACCAGGTATGGCTCATAACCTATATAGGAAGCCAACAGATTATATCGTCCAAGCGGGACATGTTCAAGCCTGAAGTTACCGTTTTCATCGGTGGAAACGCCCGTGAGCGGATCAGAATCCAGGATCACGATTGTTGCGCCGGGAAGCGGAACACGGGAGTCAACATCAACAATGGTCCCTTTGACAGTCTGGGTTAATTCCTGTGTGAACCCGGCGATTCCGGCCATAAAGAGAAACCAGACAACAATAAATACTGCAATAGATGAAAATCTATGAATGTTTGACGTGATTTGCTGCGGGTAAATTAATTTATACAACTGAATATGAATAATTTCCATAATTTCACGTTTTGTACCCAGGCAACATTCAGGTACCTGTAATTATTTAGTTTATTTTCGGATCAAATTTCCAAATAAAATTCATAACCCGTTTGTACTGAAAAATCAGTATTTTTTTTATGAAAGACCTTCAGCAACTTTATCAGGAATATTGGAAATTACTAAGCACACAGGATTTTACCGGATCAATCCCTGACGATTCTGTTCTTGAGAAACACATCCAATTGCTTAAACTTCTCTCCTCGGTGGGTAACAGTGCGATCTCAGTTTTTGACCTGAATAAAAAGGATCATGTATTTATCTCGGATAATTATTCCACATTGTTTGGTTATGACCTGGAGGTGGCTTCCCGGGAAGGATGGAGCTATTTCGACAAGGATTATCATCCTGAGGATCTTTACCTCTTATTAGAAGCGGGCATTTATTTCATCAAGATGGGTTTTCGTCTTCCGGTTGAAACAGTCAGGGATTACAAACTCGTTTACGATTATCGCCGGAGAAATAAGGATGGCATTTACATCAGGGTCATTGAACAGCAAAATGTTCTTGAACTTGACAACCGGAATCAGGTATGGCTGGCCCTAAGCGTTTTGGATATATCACCCGACCAGGATGTATCATCTCCGTTCCGGTGCCGGCTTATCCATTCGAAGACAGGTACGCTTTTTCATTTTCCGCCGGTGGCTGAAATATCACCGCTCAGTAACCGGGAGGTGGAAATCCTTTCACTTATTTCAAAGGGACTCATCAGCAAACAGATTGCAGACAGGTTATATATCAGTGTGAACACCGTGAACACGCACCGGCAGCGCATTATTGAAAAACTGAAGGTTGCAAACACGGCCCAGGCCATTCAATATGCCGGGAAAATAGGACTGATAGCATGATCTGATTTAATTGAAGTTGTGGCTAACTTGTTTAATCCCCTGTACCTGGCAATGATTTCAACTGCCTCCGGAATATTGATCTTTTGCAGATCTGCAAGTGCGGCTCTTTCGAAAGTGATATTGAATCCATATAATTTGCCCCGTACCATTCCATCCATCACATTGTAGAGATCTCCGCCCCTCTCATGATGCTTATGAAGCTGATCCCAGCTTACCGGCAGGTTGAAATGCTTTGCTTTGACCAGATTGTCGAGAATGATGTTTACCGGTATACCCTTTCTACGCATCCTGAAAAGCCGGGTCAAAGAAATTTTGATTCCTGCATTCACGGCCATGTACCATTGCAGAAATGAAAAAACAAAATCATTTTGCTTTGGGTTCAATATGGAAAAAAAAAGGGCCGCTTTAAAAAGCGACCCTTTTTCATGAGTGTAATATTATTTATTGAACCACAATACGCTCCATAACGGTACCATTGCTGGTATGGACATGGAAGATGTAGATTCCTGGCCTGAAGCCGGAAGTGTTGATCTGATGTACATTTCCATTGACATTCTCGCTGGAAACGATCTGACCCGTGAAGTTATAAACCGTTACTGCATGGATGGTGAAATCAGAGGTGATGTTCACAACTTCCTTTGCAGGATTCGGGAAAATACTGGTCATACTCAAGCCGGTTTCTTTGATTCCGGTGATTACATCTACAACATGGTTGTTTGACGGTTCGGATTCACCGGCCGGATTGCTGTAAACAGCAGTTACATAGTATGTATAAAGGCCACTGGTGGATACAATATCAGTATAATTGGTCGGAACAACAATGGCTGTATTGATCTTCACACCGTTGCGGTATACATTGTAGCCATCCAAAGCTTTGATGCTGTTCTCAGGCATTTTAACTGAAATCCCTGTTGATCCGCTTTCTGAAAGGCTGACCGGAGCCGATGTAGGGGTCATTTCTATCAGGATGGGTTCTGAAGGAGTTGCATCGCTTTCAAAAATGGATACCCAGCCTGCAATGTTCCAGTTGTAGTTCAATCCATACTCGATTGACATTGAAACCCAGCCGCTGCCGGTTGATAGCATATCACCTTTGTTGGCAACCGGAGGTCCGTCATCACATCCTGCCGGGAAAGTACCAGCACCATGTGTTGTCTCATAACCAAACCAGAAGTCGGTAGCAGCATTGATCTGGACAGGAGTAGTAAGAACCACCTCGTTCCATTGTTCTGCGATAAATGAAGTTACAGCCTGGCTGTAGACCTGGGTATTACCGGTAGGTCCTGTCCATACTTTAATGGTATAAGTTGCAGCAGCATCACGCGGGAAGAAGTTGACCTTTTGCAGGTAGAAACCGCTGTAGTTGGTAAGGTCAGCCGGCATCCAGCGGGAAGCCACACTGAAAGTACCACCGTTGGTTAAACCAATTCCATTTCCGGTATTCACACCATTATCCCATTGTATCCATTCTCCGTCAGCAGGTGCCTGCCACATGAGGTTGATCGGATTCCCGACACTAACCGTAGCCGGTCCTGTAAGGTTGGTGGGTGGAGGAAGCGCAGCACCTTCAATCACTACAATAGCTGTATTGGAAGCAGGAGATTCACCTTCATCGTATACAGCTTTTACATAGTACTCATACGTGCCTGGTGACAGATTCGGATCAATATAAGTGGTTGTTGGAGCAGCCACATAACCGATGTTCACACCATACCGGTAAACGTTGTAACCCTGGAGGATAGCATCTGCTCCTTTTGCTGACTGGCTGAGTGTGATCTCACCCATCTCAGGAGTGGAGGAAGGAAGCCGTGAAACACCATTGCCAAAGTTAGTAACAAATTTAGGTGCTTTCACCGGTCCATCCACTGCATCGGCCATGATCCAGAGATCCATCAAAAAGTCTCCAATCCCTGACAGGGTCATACCGGAGAAACTTGTAAGTGGTCCATAATAGGATAATCCGTTAGGTCCGACATCATCGCTGTCGAGGCAGGGATATGCATCGGTTGAGATATTTCCAAGAGGTTCCAGGAAAATACCAACCAGACCTGATTCCGGAATAGATCCAAGGGGAATCAAATCTTCCCACTGATCGTTGCCGGTTGTCTGAAGAGGTCCAACAACAGCAAGGGATGTATAGGTGTTCCAGTCAACAATATGGATTTTATAACTCCAGGTGCCGAACACACCCCATGAAGAGTGGCGGAAATCAACAAACTCAACGGTAACATTAGAATAACCTGAAACATCGTATACCACGCCGTATCCGTTATCAAATGCCTGGAAATAGCCATTTTGCGGATTGCCATCATGCTGAATGAGTTCGTAAAGCTGTCCACTGCCTCCACTTGGTGCGGTCCAGCTCAGGTGTGCCTCATTTCCAACTGCTGTGCCGGTCAGGTTTGTAGGCGGATCAAGCGGAGCTGGTCCTTCGGCTTCAGAGAAGCAGAAATCATCAATGTGGTATTGTGGATCACCGTTTGCACCGGTCCAAGCATAGAAGTTAACGCCTCCCAGCTGGTTCAGCGTGCCTGTACCAAAGGTACCGCTACTCCATACCCAACCGTGAACGAGCGCATTGTTGACATAAAACTCGGCCCAGTCATTGTCGAGGTCAACTGTAACTTCAATATCAAGCCAGGTATTGTAGGCGAAAGTAAAGGTGGCTGCTGCAGCGCCGCCGCCGTCAATACTTCCGGCACCGCCTGCATCAAAGTAAACCTGACCACCCCACTGGCTGCCTGCCCCGGCAAAGGCTTGCAATACGTTGAAATAACCGTCTTTCCCGGTCGGGATGTACATTTTGAAAGTGACCGAATAGAATCCTGTGGTAAAGTTGGGAATCACATACACAAGGTCGTCGGCCAAAGCGCCAAGCCCGGTTATTTCGACAACGTTTCCACCATTGTTAACAATGAAAGGATCTTCATTTCCGCCTGGAGCGTTGCTCCATGTGGTCCAGTTCACTGAATTCTGGGCAACAAGTTGCTGACCTACAGTGTAGCTTTCAAAATCGTCGCAATAGATGATATTGGAAACCGAAATGGTAACTGTTGCGGTATTGGACGGGCCGGATTCACCTTCATCATAAACAGCAGTTACCTTATAAGCGTAAGTTCCGGATCCAAGATCTTCATCAAGATAGGTAGTGGCTGTGGTGTAGTCAATCATGTTATTGTTCCTGTAGACATTGTATCCCAGGAGTGCCTTGCTGGATCCAGGATTGAATTTAATACTAAAGTTACTTCCCTGTCCATTTTCTACAGCAGATGCAAATGAAGCATCAGCCGGAGCTGCAACAGCAGTTGATTTCACCATCTGTTGTGGCGGATAAATCGCATCTGTTCCAACAACATATCCGGCAAGGTTCCAATTGTAATTGAGGCCGTAAGTTACTGACATTGAAAGGAAAGCAGTTCCATCAAGTGAGATTATGTCTCCCTTATTTGCAACAGCCGGCCCATTGTCGGTACCTGCCGGGAACGTAGAAGCACCATGGGTAACTTTATAGCCAAACCATAGGTCGGTAGTGGCATCAATGGTAACAGGTGATGTTAACGTGACTTCATTCCAGGTATCAACAGTATAACTTGCAAGCAGCTGACTCATCACAATGGTTCCTGCTGTTGGGCCTGTCCGAACTTCAAGTTCAAAAGTTGCTGCGGGGTCACCATAGGGAAAGAAGCTGATTTTGGTGAGTGTCTGACCGTCATAAGCCGCCAGATCGGCAGGGGTCCAATGCGATGCAACCCAGAAAGTACCACCGGCTGTGAGGCCGATACCATTTCCCTGATTTAATCCGTCATCCCATTGAATCCATTCACCCGGGCCGGGGCCTCCGCCCGGTGCAGTCCAGTTCAGCAGCACATCGGTTTCATCAACCACAACTGCTGTAAGGTCAGTTGGAGGATCGAGCGTAACACCGCCTCCGACAACTACGTAATAATCTTCGGCTTCGCCATAAGTAAGCGAACCGCAAGGATCAGTGGTTCCGGAGAGCCAGTTGGTACGGGCCCTCATCACATGCTGACCATTACCGGCTGATGCGGGAATTGTAATGGTTGTTGTTTGTGAGACACCAACAGTAAGCAATTCATAGCTGTTCAACACAATCTCATCCATGGTCAGGTCAAGGTCATCATTGAAATCAATCCAGATGGTAACAAAGGTATTGTCATATCCAGGTTTCATGGTTACATTATAAGTCTGACCTGCGGTAAGCTGGGCAGGACCGAGGCCAAAATACTGGCTCCATCCCGTACCATTGAGGTTGGCACAACCTGAAGCAACGTTGGAAATCTGTTCAAGAATGAAATCTTCCAATCCGTCACCAAATGAACAGCCTGTTGTATAAATGGGAGTACAAAGTGATGCTGCACTGTTGACAACGGTTTTGCTTGCACAGTTGTTGGCAGGGTTCTCATCACCGGTAAGGTTGGCACAAGCCTGGAAATTATAGGTTCCATAAGCTGAAAGGTTAGCCGGTGTTGTGAAAGTATAACTTAAAGTGGCACCCCCTGCAATGGAAGATGTAACTGTAGCAGTTACCGGTGTTCCTCCGTCAATGGTATAACTAACGGGGAAGTTCGATTGAGCAGCGGTTCCAAAATTCTGAATGGTGATGGTGACCGGCTCAGCATTTGTAAGGTTAATGCCGGAATTGGGAGCCGTGATGGCTATGACTCCAAGGTCGTTGGTGGCGGCTGCACCGGATGTACCTTCAATGATGAAGGGTACTCCCTGAAAACCAACATCTTCCAGATTTACCCAGGCAGTTGTGGTTTTTTGTTTTGCGTTTCCGGTTGTTGTTTGCCCAATAATAGTAATGGGTGGACCCCAGGGGCCGGAAGCACCGGTACCTGTCAATCCCCATTGTACCCAATAGTTACCTGCCGGAAGAATACAACCGGCCATATTGGCAACAATTTCCATTATAGGACGCTGGGTGTTCATCATATCTGTATCAAGGACACGGTAAACATTGGTCCAGGCGGTAGATACGAATCTGTTGGTTGTAAGATCACCCCAAACAACACTGCTCGCCGGCAAAGAAGGATCTCCATCCCATATTTGAACATATACCCCGTTGAATGTTGAGGTGGTAGAGGAACCGGTCTGATATCCGTAAAATTTTATGGATGTCAGTGTCCAGGTGCCGGTTGCAGTAAAATCATCAGCGAAATAGTAGTATTGACCAGGCATTGCATTATGGTTGACATTTGAACCATAAGTTCCCATGCCAAGAGTTGTTTGCAATGCACTTGCACCATTTCCGCCCGACCCGCCGGTAGGATGTGTGATGAATGGACCGTTGTCCAGCAGAACGTCCTTGGAGGCGTTGCTTGTAGCATAACTGACATCTGAATTGCCCCCGGTTTGATTGGGTGCAGGCTTCACACCAAAGGCAACATCCGCGGATAATTCCTTATCCATCTGGCTCAGTTTGAATTTATCAAGCTCGGAAGATTGCCCGATAACAAGCGCAGAAAAGACCATGACGGCCAAAACGACGCTTAACAGTTTTGTAAACACTTTCATAATAAATAAATTTTAGTTAGAATTAAAGATTGAACACACGTTTTATTTCATATTTTAACAGGCAAAGTTAACGCAATTAAACAAAAATCCAAATTAATTTTAATCAAAAAAAAAAAAAAAAAAAAAACTCAAATACGCTCCAAAGCCATTTCCACAACTTCAGCATGATCAAATGCCAGAACAGGTAATTTATCCAACGGGAACCACCGGGCTTCAACTGCATCATCACCGCCTGAAACCTTCGATTGATCAGCATCCACCACTCCAAAAAAGGTAACCGAAATGGTCCGCCCCCTTGGGTCCCTGCCCAATGTACTGAAGGTATGCAGCTGCTGAAGGTCATTGACACGTAAATGCGTTTCCTCCTCCAGTTCTCGCACAATTGCTTCTTCTGCCGTTTCCTCCATGTCAATAAATCCACCCGGCAGTGCCCACATCCCTTCAAAGGGATAATTCTTCCGCCGGATCAGCAGTACTTCAATGCAATCATGGATTTTTCTGAAGACAACTGCATCCACAGTGACCATTGGTCGTGGATAATTGTAGGTGTACACCATTTTATCCAGGTTAGGTTACGCTCAGTGCTATTGCTTTATTTTATTTCACTCCCGTCCGGAAAATCCAGCAGGGGCGCTATGAGACTCAGATTTCCTTCAGGATCTTCAGCGGAGAGGATCATGCCGTTTGATTCTATTCCTCTCAGGTTTTTAGGTGCCAGGTTCACAAGGATGCTGACTTTTTTACCAACCAGATTTTTGGGGTCGTAATATTCAGCAATTCCCGAGACTACGGTCCTTCTGTCAATTCCTGTGTCAATCAGGAGTTTAAGCAGCTTTTTGGTTTTCGGAACCTGCGCTGCCTCCAGGATGGTTCCTACCCGGATATCGAGCCTGGCAAAATCTTCGTATGTAATATTTTCTTTGGCCGGATTCACTTTTGATACTGTTTTTTGGTTGGCATTTTTTGTGTTTAGCAATTTCTGAACCTGTTTTTCAACTTCGGCATCTTCAATTCTTCTGAAAAGAAGCTCCGGAGAATTGAGCAAATGGCCTTCCGGTAATAATTCAGGGCTACCTGCATTGCTCCATTTCAACAGCGGGAGATTCAGCATCTTGATGAGTTTCTCTGAAGTTAAGGGTAAAAAAGGCGCTGAAACAACGGCCAGGTTCGCACAGATCTGGAGTGATATGTTCAAAATGGTTCTCACCCTTGATTCACTGACACTGAAAATTTTCCAGGGTTCAGCGTCGGTCAGGTATTTGTTGCCGAGCCGGGCAAGGTTCATCATTTCATTCAATGCTTCCCTGAACCGGAAATTTTCAAGGGAGGTGCCTATTCGGAAGGGGGCTTCTTTGATCCCTTCCAGTATCGATTTGTCATAATCATTCAACTCCTCAATGGCAGGTACTTTGCCTCCGAAAAACTTATGACTCAACACCAGGGTCCTGTTGATGAAGTTCCCGAAAATGGCCAGCAACTCGCTGTTATTCCTGGTCTGAAAATCTTTCCAGGTGAAGTCGTTGTCTTTGGTCTCGGGAGCATTGGCAGTGAGCACATACCTTAAGACATCCTGCATTCCGGGAAACTCATCCAGGTATTCATGCAGCCAGACGGCCCAGTTCCTTGATGTTGAAATCTTATCATTTTCAAGGTTCAGGAACTCAAAGGCGGGTACGTTATCGGGCAAAATATATGAACCTTCATGTTTTAGCATGGAGGGGAAAATGATGCAATGAAATACAATGTTGTCCTTTCCGATGAAGTGGATCAGTCTTGTATCCGGATCTTTCCAGTAGGTCTCCCAATTTTTTCCATGGTCTGCCGCCCATTCCCTGGTGGCGGAGATGTAACCGATCGGTGCATCAAACCACACATACAATACTTTACCTTCGGTATCGGGCAACGGCACCCTGACGCCCCAATCCAGGTCGCGTGTGACAGCTCTGGGTTGCAAGCCCTGGTCAATCCATGATTTACACTGTCCGTATACATTGGTTTTCCAATCATGCTTGTGTCCCTCCACGATCCACTCCCTCAGCCAGGTTTCATATTTATCCAGGGGCAAATACCAGTGTTTGGTCGGCTTTTTTACAGGCTGGTTTCCGCTCAGTACCGACACCGGGTTGATCAGATCGTCGGGACTCAGGGAAGTGCCGCAGTTTTCGCACTGATCACCGTAAGCTTTTTCATAATGACAATGCGGACAGGTTCCCGTAATATAGCGGTCAGCCAAAAAATGACTTGTCTCTTCGTCATAATATTGTTCGGAGGTTCTTTCAATAAACTCACCCCTTTCATAAAGTGTGCGGAAGAATCCTGCTGCTGTTTCATGGTGAACCTGGTTAGAGGTGCGCGAATAGATGTCGAAAGAGATGCCAAACTCCCTGAAAGAATCTTTGATCATCCCGTGATACTTGTCAACGACCTGCTGAGGGGTTATTCCATGCCTGCGTGCCTGAATGGTAATGGGTACACCATGTTCATCAGATCCCCCGATGAAAACCACATCTTCTCCCTTCAGCCGGAGATACCTCACATAAATGTCAGCGGGGATATAAACTCCTGCCAGGTGACCTATATGCAAGGGTCCATTGGCATAAGGTAACGCGGAAGTGACGGTATATCTCTTAAATTTTTTTCTTTCTGCCATGCCGGTTCAATAAAAACTTGTATTTTCGGCAAAGATAAACATTTGTCATGCACTGCATTCTCTCTGATCTTATATGATTACACCTGAAAAACTAAGGAAAGGAGATACAATAGCTATCGTTGGTCCGGCCGGAAAAATTGACCGGAGCAAAATCAGGATTGCAAAAAACAAACTTCAAAGCTGGGGTTTGAATGTTGTTGAAGGGAATCATCTTTTCGACAATGAATTCCAGTATGCCGCCAATGATGAAAAGAGGCTGCAGGACTTCCAGATGATGCTGGATGACCCGAAAATCAAAGCAATTCTTTGCGCACGCGGCGGTTACGGAACCGTCCGGATTATTGACCGGATTGACTTTACCGGCTTTCGTAAAAATCCCAAATGGATCATAGGTTTTAGTGATATTACGGTGATCCATTCGCACATACAGCTGAATCTGGCAACCGAAACCATTCATGGTTGTATGGCCGGGGGATTTGACCTCCGGAAGAATGACCGCCAGAGTTCGGAAACCCTTAAAAAAGCACTTTTCGATGAGATGCTGACCTATAAAATAAATCATCAATACCTTTCGCGTAAAGGTGTCTGCCAGGGAGAATTAACCGGGGGCAACCTCACCATTTTATGCAGTCTCATCGGCTCAGCATCCGATGTTGATACAGATGGAAAAGTTTTATTTATTGAAGAGATCGGGGAACATCATTACAGGATTGACAGGATGATGCAGACACTAAGGCGTGCAGGGAAACTGAGCCAGATTGCAGGTCTCATCGTGGGAGGATTGACAGAGATTCCTGACAAAGCAGTGCATTTTGGAAAAACGGCCTTTGAACTCGTTGATGAAGTTATTCAAAATTATAACTTCCCGGTCTGTTACGGGTTTCCATCAGGACACCTGAAAGATAACAGGGCGCTAATCCTGGGAAGAAAAGTAAAACTGAGTATTGGACATGACACCTGCCTGGATTTTTTCCCGGTTGACGAATCAGCCTGAAACATTAAAATATTATAAACCAAAGGAATAGATAACTGTGGCAGAGCATAATGAATTCGGGCAGAAGGGTGAAGAGACAGCCGCCCGCTATCTCACGGGCATAGGTTATCAAATACTGGAGCGTAACTGGAGATTTGAAAAACAGGAAATTGACATCATCGCTAAGGATGGGGAATATCTTGTCATTGTTGAAGTAAAAACCAGGAGCAGTTCCTTTTTTGGAGATCCTGCAGAAGCAGTGAAATGGAAAAAACGAAAAGGACTGGTGAGGGCAGCTGATGCCTACGTCAATCTCAAAAATATCCCAAGTGAAGTCCGTTACGATATCATATCCATTATCAGGGAAGGAGACCGGGAGAAAATCCGGCACATCACAGATGCTTTTTACCCGACCCTTTGATCCGGGTTATGATTGAAATACCAGCAAGGGTACGTTGGTATGGTATAGCATTTTCTTTGCCAGACTTGGATTGAAAAGCCTTTCAATGATCCCTCTCTTTCTGGTGGTCAGTGCGATCAGGTCAATATCTTTCTCTTTGATATATTCCTCCAACCCTTCTACAGTATCGCGATGCATCAGCATATCACAGGTTATCTTATAATCGCTGTAATGTTCTGTGAAATGTGTTCGGAGCTTTTCCATTTTCAAATGGTTAAATGGGTCTGTATCGCCTGAATAGATGTGAACATAAAAGATTTCCATATGAAATGGCCTGACCATTGTCATCAGTTGCCGCAGGGTTTTATAATCTGACTCATCGAAATTGGTTGCATACAGAACCCGGTTCACCTGTTGGATTCCCCAATAGGTTGACTTATCAGGAATGGCAAGTACCGGTACCGTTGACTTATCGATGATTTTTTTTGTCACCCCGCCTATGTAATCCGATATCCCCATCCCTTTTCCTTTGGTCCCCATGACCACAAGTCCGGGCTTGAATTTATCAATCTGATCCAGGATAACGGTTTCTGCGATACCTACTTCGAGGTTATAAGTTACTTTTTTTATCTGGGTCAGCTTCTCTTTGTCAATCTGTTCCCTGATTCTGATTTTAAGTTGCTTCATTTCCTCCCTGGCTTCCTTTTCGATGGAAACCATGATGTTTTCCATCTGAAAGTTATAACTTTGACTTTCAAGATAAGGGTCGGTACTGATTACAGGGTTGAAATAGGAGTAAATCAGCCTGATTTCTGCTTTAAGTTGATGCGCAATGCCCAGGGCATAATTGCAAATATTATCGGTATTGTCAGAAAAATCCACCGGCACAAGGATTCTTCGGATGGCCTTGATCTGATCAAGAACAGCTGTTTTACCTTCCCCATACTGATTCTTCATCTCTTCAATGATCCGGAATGCCTGATCAGCATCTTTTTCATTGATTCTTACTTTCACGCCGGTAGACACCCCCGGCTGTACCAGGTTGATGTTCGACAGGAAGCACTCAATGCCCTCGGACTCAAGCCTTCCTTTGATCAGTTGCGCCCTTGAATAGGGGCAGCTTGTAATGGTTATGATCCGGTCTTCCATGATGTTTGTTTTTTTAAGCCCTAAAGATATGAAAAAATTCAGCTCAAAATAATTTTGATGTGCTGAATCAATATACAGAGGGAAAAAAGTCTTGCAATAGCTGACAATGTGATGAAAGATTTTATTGTCATACGTGCTTCTGATTTCCAATAACCACGAAGTGCTATGAAGTTAGTAAATGTTCATATGTTGGTATATCCTCAAGGAACCGGTATGAAAGGTCATCATAGTTGAGCCGGCAACAGTAATGTACCATTCCGTTGGTCATCATGATGTACTTTACATGCAGTGCCATGTTGTACCGAACGACCTGGTCGAAAACACCTGAATCAATGGGTACTTCAGGTGCTTTACACTCCACAATGGCAAGCGGAACAGCCCTGCTGTCATAAATCACAACATCTGCTCTTTTCGGCATGCGACCAAGTTTTAAACCTGGCTCAACAGCAATCAATGACTGCGGATAGCCTTTTACACGGATCAGATACAACACAAAATTCTGACGAACCCACTCTTCAGGAGTCAGCACAACAAATTTCCGGCGCATTGGATCAAAAATCCACTTTTTGTTGTCCCGTTGCTGTATCCGGAATGAATAATCCGGAAGGTTTAATGCCTTCATATGCGTTCAAATATCGTTCAAAAGTACTGTATTCAGCAGCAATGGAAATGGTACCTTCGATTTTTTTGTAAGATTTTAATTTTTCGATCAAAAAATTCTACCTTTGCCCCCCGTTTTATGAACCGGCAGAGTCAGGGCGATAATTTCAAAGTTTAGGAGAATTGGACTATTCAAAAGCGTTTAAAATACCGTTCAAAGGCTTAAAGATCGGCCGGCACGACTTCAAATGGGAAGTCGGAAAAGAGTTCTTTGAACCATTTGAATATACTGATATTGAAGAATGCAGATTGGCAGTAAACCTGACGCTTGAAATACAAGAACGGTTGTTCAATCTTGATTTTAACATTGTTGGGGAAGTTTCTGTTTATTGTGACAGGTGTCTGGGAAAATTACTATTACCGCTCAACAGCGGATACAGATATATCATTAAGCTGGGCCATGAGTTTAAAGAAGAATCGGAAGATGTACTGATCATACCTGAAAATGAATACCGGATTGATATTTATCAACTGGTTTTTGATTACATTGTACTGGCAGTCCCTCTGAAAAAAGTACATCCTGAAGATGCGGAAGGAAATCCAGGTTGCGAACCCGGGATACTTCAAATACTGGATAAGTTATCCGGAAATACAATGGCTGACCCAAGGTGGGAGCCACTTTCAAAAGTTAAATTAGATAAAAACAATTAATACTTAAGAAAATGCCACATCCAAAAAGAAAAACGTCTACAACGAGAAGAGACAAACGGAGAACGCATTACAAAGCTGAGGCGCCAGTGCTGGCCAAATGTGCCACAACAGGCGAAGTTCATCGTTACCACAGAGGTTATTTTGTGGATGGTGACTTGTATTACAGGGGCAAGCTTGTGTATTCCAGGGCAGATAAAGCATAATGAAACCCGACTCTCCGTTTCAGGCGATTTACAGATGAAGATCGGACTCGACGTTATGGGCGGTGATTATGCACCCGATGTTACCATCGAAGGTGCCATCATGGCTTTGGATAAAATATCGCCGAACGACAGGATATTTCTGTTTGGTCCGGAAGAGGTGATTGATGAGAAACTTCGTGAAAAGGGAGGTAACATTTCCGATTTTACGGTGGTTCATTCACCCGAAGTCATTGGTATGGGTGAACGGCCTATCAAAGCCATCACACAAAAACCCGAATCAAGTATTTCACAAGGTCTTAAATATCTTAAGGCCAAGGAGATAAATGCTTTTGCAAGTGCCGGAAACTCAGGAGCTACTATGGTTGGTGCTATGTATAGTATAAATAATATCAATGGGGTGATCAGACCTGCAACCCTGACCATTGTGCCCAAAGAAAAAGGGGGAACCAATGTGATGCTGGATATTGGAACCAACCCCGACATCAAGCCCGATATTCTTTACCAGTTTGCCATCCTGGGATCAATCTATGCCAAACATGTGCTCAACATTAAAAATCCCAAGGTTGGCCTTTTAAATGTCGGTGAAGAGGAAGAGAAGGGAAATCTGCTCTGCCAATCGGCTTACCGGTTGATGAAGGATTCAGAAGATTTTAACTTTTACGGGAATGTTGAAGGTCGTGATCTTTTCAAAAACAAGGCAGATGTTATTGTTTGTGACGGATTCACCGGAAATATTCTCCTGAAGCAACTCGAAGCCATTTACCGACTGCTCGTTAAACGCAATCTGGTGGATGATTTCATTGATAAATTCAATTACGAGAATTACGGTGGCAGCCCGATTCTCGGCGTCAATGGCTCGGTTGTGATTGGTCATGGCATCTCCAGTTCACGTGCCATCATGAACATGATTATCCTGTCGAAAAATATCCATGAAGCCAAGCTTACAAAAAAGATCAGGCGGATCATGAGCAGAATTATCCAGACCAAATAAAATGTTTTATTTTACCTTTTAATATACTTAGGTAATGAACCAGATTAGAGCTGCAATCACGGCTGTTCATGCATATGCTCCGGAATATATCCTGACAAACCTGGAGCTTGAAAAAATGGTGGATACAACCGACGAATGGATTACTACCAGGACGGGGATCAAGGAGCGACATATTCAGAAAGGAGATGGATTGGGTACCTCTGATATGGCGGTTGAAGCTGTGAAGAGCCTGCTCCGGAAAACCAATACCTCACCGGAAGAAATTGACCTTGTCATTTGTGCAACCGTTACGCCTGATATGGTCTATCCTGCCACAGCCAATGTAATAAGCGATAAGGCGGGCATTAAGAATGCCTTCAGTTTTGATTTGAATGCTGCCTGTTCAGGCTTTATTTATGCATTGATCACCGGGTCAAAATATGTTGAATCGGGCCTCTACAAAAAGGTGCTGGTTATTGGCGCTGATAAAATGTCTTCTGTGGTTGATTATACCGATCGCCAGACCTGTGTTATTTTTGGAGATGCTGCCGGAGCTGTTCTGTTAGAGCCAACTAGTGGCGAGCTTGGCATCAGGGATTTTATCTTCAGGACCGATGGCTCAGGCCGGGTCCATCTCCATCAGAAAGCAGGTGGTTCAGTGAAACCTGCATCCTTTGAAACCGTTGCCAATCGCGAACATTTTGTTTACCAGGAGGGTCAGGCAGTATTTAAATTCGCCGTTTCCAACATGGCTGATGTTTCGGTTGAGATTATGCAAAAAAACAATCTTTCTTCGGATGATATTGCCTGGCTTGTCCCGCACCAGGCCAATCTGAGGATCATTGATGCAACTGCCAGACGGATGGGACTCGATCCCGCAAAAGTGATGATCAATATTCAACGGTATGGAAATACGACCAACGGAACCATACCTATGTGTTTGTATGAGTGGGAAAGCAAATTAAAAGCAGGTGATAACATTATCCTTGCGGCATTTGGGGGTGGGTTTACCTGGGGCTCAGTTTACCTGAAATGGGCCTATAATGGTAAGAACATCTGATAAAACCGTTATCAGGATACGCTGCCGGATTATCTGACCTGTCAGGGTCTGATGTCAAAAACATAACTCAGAATTCCGATGGTTACAATCAGATAAATGACCGAGATCGGAAAACCGACCTTTACATAGTCTTTGAATTTGTATCCTCCCGGACCATATACCATCAGATTGGTCTGATAACCAAAGGGTGTCATGAATTCTGCCGAAGCGGCATATGCTATCACCAGTATAAACGGCCTGATATCCGAAATACCCAACTCACTGGCCACTGCCATTGCCACCGGAAATGTGATGGCCACAGCAGCTGCATTGGTAACAAACATTGAAATGATATTGGTCAGTATGTATAAGGCAATGAGTGAATAAAGCGGACTGCTTTTGAAGAAGCCTATGAGACTGTCTCCAAAGAGAGAAGCCAGTCCGGAATTGGTGATGGCTTTGCCTACTGCCAGAGCCAGAACGAGTGTGAAAAAAAGGTTGAAATCAATGGAGCGCTTGACTTCATCCAATTTCACCATTTTTACAACAGAGGTATAAGCGATGACCACAAGCAGACCAACAAAAAGTGATAACATCTTGGCCACCGACAAAGCAAAAGCCCCTGCAAGAAAGATAAAAAACCAGTAAATCTTCCAGTTGGGCATCCTGTCGATCTGCTTCACTTTTGTGATCACATTCAGATCCTGGTCATTCTCTGCAGTGAAATTATTTCCGGTCACCAATAAGAGCATGTCACCCACTTTGAAAGGCATTTCTCCAAGAGGACCCGAAAGCTTTTCTCCGTTGCGCTGAATGGCAATGATGGCGGCATCGTATTTCTTTCTGAAATCAAAGCTCTTGGCCGTTTGATTGCGCAGTTTGGAGTTATTGGGAATGACCACTTCAATGATATTGTTCTTGTTCTGGTTTATCATTTTGGATCCAAAAGGTAAAACCAGGTTTTTTGTTCCCTCAACAAGATTCAGGATTTTTTTGGTATCACCTGCAAAATAAAGATGGTCATTTTTCTGAATCACTTCGGTTGGTGATACCGGGGCAATGATCATATCATCCCGTAGTATCTGCACTAAAAAAAGGTCCCTCAGATTCCTGAGGTTGGCCTGTTCAATGGTTTTACCAGTCAGCTTCGACATGGGTGGAATGATGGTTTCAACGAGGTATTCCCGGGTTTGCTCCGAAAACTCATCCAGGATATTCTTTCGGTCGGGCAGTAGTTTTGAACCCCAGAATACAAGGTAAACCATTCCAATCAAAGAAGCCGGGATCCCCACCCATGCAAAATTAAACAGGTAAAGTGACGGATTTCCGGCTTCCATCGACAGACCATTGACTATCAGATTTGTTGAAGTGCCTATCAGCGTGATGGTTCCTCCCATCAATGCAGCATACGACAAGGGTATTAATACTTTTGATGCGGAAATACCTTTCTTGCTGGACCATTCAAGCACATAGGGCATCATAAAGGCAACCAGAGGCGTATTGTTGATCCACCCCGAAGTAAAAGAAACCATGGCACTTAACCGGGCTATGAATGCCTTGTAACTGAGACCCGGCCTCAGTAATTTATCAATGGCAATATTCAGAACGGCTGTTTTTTTAATGATCTCACTGACAATGATCAAGAGGAAAATCAGCAGGATACTTTCATTTGAAACCCCGCTGAGTATCTCTTCGATGGTGATGATACCGGAGAAGAAAAAAACGAGAACAGCCATCAGGAAAACAAGGGCGGGCTGCATGAGATCGCGGTAAAGCGAAATCAGCATGAAGGCAATGACCAGCAGGACGATGATTACTTCCAGCATAAACATCTTTTTTAGCCCGGTAAAGATTTTGGCAAATTTATAAAAATAAAGGTTCTCGCCTGCCGAATATAAGCCGGGGCAAAACGCTTCAGAAAGAAAGACCCGGATAAAAAGATCGAAGAACAGTATTGACCTCATCAATGGAGTTGGTTTCCATAAGCTCAGCGCGGATCTGGGCTGCTCCAGGAAAACCGCTGGTATAAATTTTGAAAAACCTCTTCAGGATGGCAAAATTCTTGTTTCCCCCCCATGTCCTGGTAAAAAGAAATGCATGTTTCCACAACAATTCCAGTTTCTCTTCAGTCGGTTTTTCACTTTCCTCCTTATTGAAAAACCATGGATTGTGAAAAATACCCCGGCCGACCATGATGCCATCAACACCATATGTCGCAGCTTTCATTAAACCATCGTGATAAGAGGTAACATCTCCGTTTCCATGAATGAGGGTGTCGGATTTCATCTGGTCTCTCAGATTCACGGCTTTGGCAACTTCATTCCAGTCGGCCAGTCCTTCGGATTGCTGTTTCTGTATCCGGGCATGGACAGTGATCAGTACCGGTTTGGTTTCCAGCAGATGACCAATCCACTCCTCCGTGATCACTTTATTGATCCCGATCCGGGTTTTCACACTCACAGGAATTGCAGAGGCTTCCTGTGTTGCGTAAATAATTTCTTTGGCCAGCGTCGGATTTCCGATCAAAGCGGAGCAGGCACCCTGTTTCACTATCTTTTTCACCGGACAGCCCATGTTGATATCGATCCCATCGAACTCACCCTCTTCACTTAAGATTTTGGCGGTCCGGGCATGTTTCTCAGGATCTGCTCCCCAGATCTGCGCGACGAGCTTTACGCCGTTTTTTTTTAGCAACTCCTTTTCCGAATCATTGATCTGGATGCGATGCTTTACCTTCGGACCACCTGCTACATGTAAAAAACCGTCTGTCGACATAAACTCACTGAACAGCACATGCAGACAATCCGGATCCGACACTTTCAGCACGATCTCACGAAATACCGTATCGGTCACGTCTTCCATGGGAGCAAGCGTGAAAACAGGTTTATTCAGGTCTTTCCAGAAGTTATTTGCCATCTGTTATTTTCTGTATGCCGGCTTCTGCGCGGAAATGCCTGATAAAAATCGTGCATCTCCTTTGTTGTTCGGCCGGCAAAGTTAGAATTTCTTTGCATTCGGCAGAATAGCAACTCTTACGTTGGCAGCAGCAACAAGCAGGAGGTTGGGATTAGGATCATAATTAATGTAGTATCGACTTCACACATTTATGATAGGGGATTTTGGCAATACGAGGTGAGCTGTGTTATTCCATTTTTGATTTGAGGAGTTGGATGGTGTTGTGGAGGAGGTTGTTTTCGCGCTGGAGGGTGTGGACTTGAAACTTAGGGCAATTCAAAGCTCCTACGCTTTAAGTTATCAATCCGTTTAATAAATGTTATGTCGTTCAAATATAACACTTTGTGCCCATGTTTTTTATTGCTGCTGCGTGTATGTGCCTTTATATACTCAATTTCAGTTGTCTTCCAAATCCATCACGAATAATTCTCATTAAGGTTGATAATCGAATATCTGAGGCATTATTTTCAATCCTTGAAATATATGTCTTTGTTGTGCCACATTTCTCAGCAAGTTGTTCTTGAGTCAGTCCGCTTTCTTTTCTAAGTTCCTGAATCATAACTCCGAGTTTAAAGGCTTCAAAACCCTCTTCAAATTTCTCTCTATCGGTTGTACCTCTTTTGCCATATTGCTGGTCGAGATGGTCTTCGAAAGATGTCAAGTTATTATTTATTTTCTTTTTCATCGAAATACTGTTTTTTTAATTTTTCTGCTTTCTCAATTTCCTTTTTTGGAGTCTTTTGACTTTTTTTTTGAAATCCATTTATCAGAATCACCAGTTGTCCTTTATCAAAGAAACTGAAAACCCTATAGATATTACCCCTGAAATCAACCCGAATCTCAAATAATCCGGTTGAATCCTCAATATGTTTGAAATATTTAACCGGAACTCTTTCTATTGTTGAAATTAATTTTAATGTCCAGTTAAACTTCTGCTTTACTTCATAATCAAGACTTTTAAAAAAATCCAGGTAATAATTCCTATAAAAGAATATACTCCTGATTTTATTATCATTCATTTTGCAAAGTTAGCTAATAAGGTAACATCTTCCAATATTTATATCCGTACCTTTTGTTTACCTGTAAAAATGCGGGCGATTTCGTGATCTGTTACCATGTTGGTAAAGCCATCACCGAACTGGAAAGCCATTTCCGATGCCTGATGGGAGAAATCCAAAACAGCCGTGGTAGCTCAAAAGTTGGGGATAATATGATAAAAAAAGCCAAATAAATTTGGAAAAGTCATTTTTTTTTCCCTTTGCCTGCATTGAATTTCAATCCTGATTTTATTCACAAACTAAAATTTCAATGCAATGAAAAAACAAGTACAAGGTGTTATCGTGGGCTTGGCATGTATCGTGTCAGCCATTTTTACAGTGGTTTCCTGTTCGAAATCCGAACAGCAGGATATAATCAAAGAGGGTACAGTAATCCAATTTTCACCCGGCCAGGAAAAAAC
>JBLRXC010000033.1:0-26136 GCA_047920975.1 Bacteroidales bacterium
AGGTGAAAATTCAGCCCTCGCTTTTTTGTGAAACGATTTAGCCGGAATAGTGCCTGTTACCTTAAAGTCAACCTGTCCACCTTTCATCTCAAGCACCTCAGGTTCAACCTGATAGTTCTCAGGGAGCTTTGTGGATACGCAACCTGCAAGATAAAGAACTGGTAACAAAATAAACAACCTGGTAATTTTCCTCCTGATTTTCATATTCAAATGGTATTAAAATTATTATTTTCAGATTTATGGAACAAATATAGTCTCAAAATCAATTGAATATTGTTATTGTTAACAACTTTTTTGATTTTGGTTAAAATTATTTATGTCCTGAAAAATTCCAATACAAAAATTTCCTGCCAATTACCAATCCGGTCATTTATTTGGTTAGTTTTATCCCTTGGTTTTTTTTAAATATTCTTTGATATGAATGGGTGCAAAGTGATTCTCTTTTACGTTTCATGTTTTATTCTCTCAATCAGCATAACCTTTGGTAATGATCTGACATCATTGATCAGAAAATCCGGGAATGCAGACTTATATCCGGGAAAATCAGAACTAATCCTGTTTGACAGCACTGCGGTTGATGTCATGGAATCCGGATTGAGCTATGTTCACATCCACAGATTAATAAAAATACTAACTCCACAGGGTGCAAAAAAGAATGCCGTTGTCACATTTGATTACGATCCGCTTTCAGCATGGGTTGAGATACGGGGCGTGACGATCTATAGAAATAACGGCAGCATTGAGCAGCTTGATGTCACCAAAGTGCTGGATTACCCGGCTCCAGCAAGAGCAATATACTGGGGTGCCAGTGAAAAAATGCTGGAAGTTGGCCGGCTTGAACCAGGAGATGCACTGGAGGTTTTTCTTTTCCGGAAAGGATTTACCTATGCGCTTTTGCAGGATAGTCCTGATGACGAGAGATATATACCTCCCATGCGGGGTCATTTTTATGATATTGTTGAGTTCTGGAGTACTGAACCTGTATTGGAAAAAGTGTACCAGGTAAAATTACCAAAAGAAAAAATACTCCAGTACGAATTCTATCATGGTGAAGTGAAAACCTCCGCATGGCTTGATGGAGAGAAAATGATTTATACTTTTTCAAAAACCAACTACGCTGAACCTGATCGTGAGCCTGATATGGTGCATCCTTCGGATGAATTTCCAAAACTACTGCTCTCCACCAGTCCCGACTGGTATGCCAAATCGGTTTGGTTTTATGGTGTGAATGAAGACTTTGGAAGCTTTGAATCCACACCCCAGATTGACAGCAAAGTTGCAGAGATCCTTAAGCCGGCCAAAAACGAAATGGACTCCATATCCTTGATAACCCACTGGGTAGCAGATAATATCCGTTACTCAGGTCTTTCGATGGGAGAAGGAGAGGGTTACACCCTGCACACCGGCGATATGACCTTTACCGACCGCTGCGGCGTTTGCAAGGATAAAGCAGGATTACTGGTTGCTATGCTCAGAACCGCAGGCTTTGAGTCATATGCCGCTATGACCATGGCCGGTTCACGCATTGATTATATTCCTGCAGATCAGTTCAACCATAGCATCACAGTGGTCAGACTTTCTGACGGGTCATTTCTTCTGCTTGATCCAACCTGGGTTCCATTTGTTAGAGAGTTGTGGTCGAGCTTAGAGCAGCAGCAAAATTACCTTCTGGGGATTCCCGAAGGGGATGATCTTAGGATTACACCCATTTCTCCTCCCGAAAATCATTACCTGAAAATTTCAGGCGAATCAATGCTTTCATCCGCAGGTATGCTTACCGGCACCCTTGTAATTGAAGCTGAAGGACAGTCTGATGCTGCTATCCGAAGGATCTTTACCAGCGATTTTATGGCATCCTGGAACAGGAATCTTGAAAGGGAATTGTTATCCATACATCCAAGAATCAAGATTCTGGAGATGAATTATGGCGATCCTTATGATTATTTGTCTGGCCCTTTAAACATCCATATCCGGTATGAGATACCTGATTTCGCGATTGCCACTGACCGGGAGCTCATTTTTAGACCATTTGCAGCAACACCTATCTTCTCAAGGGCTATGTCTCATCTGAACCTGAACACAGATGTGGATCAACGGACTTATGAATTTCGCGACCGGTGTTCACGACAGGTGATGCTAAGTGAAACGACCATATTGCCGGAATCAGCCGGAACGGGATATATTCCGCAGGTTTCTATGGTGAGCGGAACCGGTGCTTCATTCAAAGGAGCATATCTGCAGGAAGTGAACAAAATGATTTTCTCCGGGAACTTCAAATTCAAGAAAAGGATCTACCGGCCCGAAGATTGGAACTCGGTCAGAGAAGCTGTGCTGATTCATAAAAAAGTTTCGGAAGAGCCGGTCATTCTAAAAAAATATAACCAATAAATCCCTGAATCAGAAAATTATTTGTGATGAAAAAAATTGTAGGAATCCTTCTGTTTTTGACCATATATGCTTTAGGTCTGGCAACTGAAATAAAGTCTGACGCTGTTTTCGAGAAGATCACCATCGAATACACCCTGAATGAAGACGGATCGCAGGAATACCATTATTACAAAAGGCTTAAACTGCTCACCCATTTGTCATTCAACCGTCTCTACGGAGAAACTTTCATCATATACAATCCGCAATACCAGTCATTGGAAATCAATCTGGCCCAAACCACTCATTCAGACGGGAAAATAACTCCCTCTCCTGAAAATGCTTTCAATGAGGTGCTTCCTTTTTTCGCTGCAAAAGCGCCTTATTACAACCACCTGCGCGAAATGGTTGTAACACATACCGGTACTGAAACAGATGCTGTGATTGAACTTGACTATGTAATTCGGACAAAAGCCGGATATTTTCCGGGTTTGATGGGTGATGAGATCCTTACGGAAACCTCCCCGGTAATAAACAAGGAGATTATTATTAAAATTCCTGCTGATCAAGAGTTGAACTACAAAGTTTATAATCTCCGCACCGGACCTGACATCACAACCGGAGATAATCAAAAGGTTTTCCGGTTCTCATTCAATGGGATTAAAGCGGAGACCCAGGAAAGCCATCAACCCGATGATAAGCTTCATTTGCCCCGGCTGGTTTTCAGTACGGTTACATGGGCAGAGGCACTTGAACAAATGTTGACCCAATCAGAAACAGTCCTGACACCTTCCAGAGAGATGTCTGAAATGGTGAATAATCTGCGCAACGAAAACAAGCATGATCTGCCATTTATTCTGAAGCTGAACAAGAAAATTACCGATGAGATCAACCATTATCCGATTCCCTGGCAATACAACGGTTTTGGTTCAAGAAATCCAATTGATACATGGAAAAGCAATGGAGGTACAGATGTTGAGAAAAGCCTGCTCTTTTCGGAACTCCTCAAAAAGGGTGGTATACATGCTGTTCCGGCTATAGTAATCCCTACAGCACTGTTTGATGAGAAGATTGGCTGTCTCACATTGGTAAGAGAATTTCTGATTCAGGTCAATCCACGTGAGCTGGAGCAAATTTACCTGTCAGCTGTGAGGAACTCTGCACAAAACAGAATTTTCAGTCAGGCCGGAAATACAATCATATCCCTTGAATCACGGATGCTAAAAGAGGTTGTTAACGACATATTTGAAAACAAGGTGGTCGCCAGCGGATCATTCACTCTTGACGACTCTCTGAAATTATCAGGGCAGTTGGAAATAATGCTCACCGAATCAGCAAATCCATATTACCAGGTTAAGCAGGATACAATTTCCCTGAAATCTGTAATTACCGGACATACAAATAAAGCAGATATAAAAGTTGACCTGATCAATGCTGCACAATACAGAACACTGGCAAATGTCACCCTTACAATCAAAGAGCCTTTAAAGCAATTCGGTGATTATTTCCTTCTTGAGCTTCCGGTGAATATGGCGGGTACGGAGAAATGGAACATAAGGTTCTTTCATAATGAGCGGTTTACCCCTTTTGAATTGCCAAATACGATTGATGAAGAGTACAGTTTTTCAATCAGGTTACCTGAAGGTGTTAAGCTTGTCACCCCCGCTGCATTGGTTGAAAAATCAGCTCCTTTCGGCGAGCTGGTTATTTATATTTCCCAGGAGCAGGAAGAGATTGTTGTAAAAAAGATGCTTATTCTGTCGCAGAAAACAATTGGTCTTGAGGATTATCCGGTTTTTAAAGAGATGATGGATTTGTGGAATGAGAAAAACTTCAGGCAGCTCTATCTCACATCACATTGACCTGAGCATATCAGCCTGCCAGGTTTGTTTGGAGCTCAAATGAATACGTCTACAGAGAGGAATATGATCATGAAAAGAACAAAATAATTGATTTTCATGAAATAATGTCGTGGATTAAAGGCCTCTTCACTTCTTGTGAGGAGTTTTGAGAAAACAAACACCAACCAGATCACTGCAATCAGAAGACCAACTCCAATAATTTTTGAGTTCACGATGCCATAAACCGGAAGCATGAGGGCTGCAACTGCAGTAGCCATCGTCCAGACAAAAGTTGTATTTTTGATCTGTTTGTCGGAATAGATACTGGTGATAGATGGTAGTCCGGCCTTCTCATATTCCTTGCCAAACTTTAGCAACAGCAGCCAGAAATGGGGAACCTGCCATATAAAGAAAAAGAAAGCAATGAACAGTGCCCTGGGGTCTGACAAACTTCCACCACCTGCTACCCAGCCAACCAGGGGAGGGATGGCACCAATCACTGAACCGGGTACTACTGCAAAAGCGGTCTTCTTCTTCAGTGGTGTGTAAATGCCATTGTACCAGATAAGCGCCAGAATTCCCAACTGCATCGGAAGCATTCCTGATCCTGCATAAATCAATACAGAACCAGTAACAGAAAGCAAGATTGCAAAAATAAGTGCTCCCAGTGGCGAAATCCTGCCTGACGGTATGGGACGATTATGGGTACGCTGCATCAGGCCATCCCTCTCCTTCTCCTGGTAATGGTTGATGGCTGAAGAGCCACTGGCCAGGAGAAAAATCCCAACCGTGGGAAGGATTAATCCGGCATCAATTGTTCCAGCAGCAAGGATATATCCGGTAATGGTAGTCAGTGAAACCGCAAAAGTGATCCTGACTTTACCCAGTTCAAGCAGCGTATGGAAGAAAGATTTATTCAATGAATCTTTAATAATGTTCCTTTTATTTGAGCGTTTTGATGAATTCAATGATATCCTGGACCTCTTCTTCGCTCACCAGCTCTTTGTATGAAATCATCAGTCCCCTGTTGTAACCTTTCACCAAATCGGATTCAGGCTCATAGATGGATTGTCTGATGTATGCCTCATCAATGGTTATTTCCCGCTCCTGGTTATCAGTAATGACAATTTCCTGTTTACCCCAGACACCTTTGAAAGATGGACCGATAAGTTTTGTGCCGTCAAGGGAGTGACAACTCAGGCAGGCATTCTTTTTCAGGACCTGTAACCCGGGGTGATCAGCGGATGAAGTAGTATCATTGTACCATTCCAGGTATGCATGCTCAGGGAGTACAACAGCTTTACTCAGCATGTATGAATGAAGATCGCCGCAATACTCGGCACAGAAGATGGTGTAGGTTCCGATCTCCTGACCAATGAACCACATACTGTTTGTTCTTCCGGGTACAACATCCTCTTTAACCCTGAACGCGGGGATATAAAAACTATGCAAGACGTCACGTGAAACCATATCAAGCCGAACCGGTTTATTTTGCGGAATAACCAGTGTATCCGACACCTTCCCATTGGGATACTCAAAATTCCAGCTCCACATCCGGGCATAAACTTTAATGGGCATGGCATCTGCCGGAATGGTTCGCATGGGCCGGTAACCAGCCCAGCCAAAGTAAAACATGACAAGGACAAGAAGTGTAGGGATTACCGTCCAGATAATCTCCAGCTTGTTGCTCCCCTCAATCTGAGCGGCTTTTGGATTCTTTTTTCTGCTGTATCTGATCACAAACCAGATCATAGTTGCTGTGATACCTACAAGAAAAAATACAGATATGCCAAGAATCACAGCAAATGTGAGATCAACCCCATGGACAAAATTTGAAGCGTTTGAAAACATAAACCTCCTGTTTTTTTTAACGGGTTAAATAATCTATTGCCGTCAACACAATGAATACCGCAAAAAGGATCATGACAATACCAACAAAGATCTGCAGCATTGTACTGTCATATTTGAGATGCATAAAATGATTCACTACCACAAGCGCCTTGGTCGTAGCAATCAAAAGGGCAGTCACCACTGAAAATGCAACAAGGTTGACCCCCATAACCGATACCAGAACCGTAATGGCCGTCAGCAGGATGAGTCCAGCCCAGATGCCAAAATGAAATTTATAAGGAACCACATGTGGTTCTTCAGGATCTCCGGGTAAATGTCTGCTTGTTTTAATATTCTCTTCCATTTTATCAATCATATATTCAGTCTTAATTCATTAATGGATAAGGTATAGCAATGGAAACAAAAAAATCCAGATCACATCTACGAGGTGCCAGTACAAGCCCGCATTCTCAAGAAAAATGTATCTGCCGGGTTGAACCTGCTTTTTATTGATACCATAGATTACAAAGGCCAGCACAATACCGCCGATCACCACGTGAAGGCCATGAAGACCGGTAAGAAAGAAATAAAGGAAGAAAAACAACCTTGAACCAGGATCAAGACTTGCATAATGATCCATACCCGGAAATAATCCATGCTGAAATTTGGCTGCCCATTCAAAATATTTGATAATCAGAAAAACCAGTGCAAAAAACAGGGTTGCCCAGATGAGTTGCTTTGATAGCCTGATGTTGCCCTTTTGCATCGCAGTAATTGACATGGCCACGGTAAGACTACTGGTGAGCAAAACCACTGTGTTAATCGTTCCCAACGGAATACTTAACTCTAACGAAGACATCAGGAAAGCACCGGCATTCAGGTATCGGTATATGGTATAGACAAGAAATAATCCGCCAAAAAGCAGCAATTCGGTAAACAGAAAAAGCCACATGCCGAGTTTTGAGGCTTCGTCATCCCTGAGATGACCTGAATTAACCATTACAAAGTTTGCCATAGTTTGCTGATTGATTATGATTGATGATCGTATGGACCGCCTGCTGGCAAAACCGGTTCCTGATCAAAATTATGCAGTGACGGGGGCGAGGCTGCCTGCCATTCAAGCGTTGTCCCTCCCCAGGGATCTTTGGGTGCCTTTTCTCCCATGCGCCCGGAATTGATCAGATTGATGATCATCAGGATCAAACCGGAAATAAGGATCCAGGAACCTACGGTTGAAATTATGTTGAGGGTTGTAAACTCCGGCAGATAATCATAATACCTGCGCGGCATTCCCATCATACCCAGGATAAACATTGGGAAATAGAGTGTGTTGAATCCAATGAACATTAACGTAAATGCAGTATTTGCAGTCTTTTCACGATACATTTTTCCAAACATTTTTGGAAACCAGTAATGAATTGCGCCGAAAAAGGCAAATCCTGTCCCGCCGAACATTACATAATGGAAATGACCAACAATAAAATAGGTGTCATGCAAATGGATATCGGCTGCCAGGGCACCAATCACCAGTCCGGTAAGCCCGCCAATCATAAACTGAAAAATAAAGGCCATGGCATAGAGCATCGGGGTTTTAATAAGGATGGAACCTTTGTAAAGTGTTGCAACCCAGTTAAAAACCTTAATGGCTGAAGGTACCGCCACCAAAAAAGTGAGCAGCGAAAAAATCACCCTGGCCGGCCCGCTCATACCTGAAGTGAACATATGGTGTCCCCAGACAAAATAACCGATAAAAGCAATAGCAAGACTCGAGTAGGCAATAGCTTTATAGCCAAAAATAGTTCTGCGGGCGAACGTTGGGATTATTTCGGATATGATGCCCATGGCTGGTAAAACCATGATATAAACCGCCGGATGCGAATAAATCCAGAAAAGGTGCTGGTAAAGAATCGGGTCTCCACCAATGGAGGGGTCAAACAGCCCGATCCCAAAAACCCTTTCGGCCATGATCATCAACAGGGTGATACCAATAATAGGGGTAGCGAGCACCTGTATCCAGGAAGTAGCATATAGCGCCCATGGGAACAATGGCATTTTGAACCATCCCATGCCGGGAGCCCGAAGGCGGTGAATGGTCACGATAAAATTGAGGCCTGTCAGAATTGAGGAAAAGCCCAATATAAAGGCTGCTAATACTGCCAGGGTCACATTTGTACCGGTTCGTACGCTGTATGGAGCATAAAATGTCCAGCCGGTATCCGCAGGACCTTCTCCTACAACCAGTGTCATCAGAGCAAATATGGCTCCCACAACGTAGATCCACCACGACAGTAAATTAAGTTTTGGAAAGGCCACATCGTCTGTCCCAAGCATCAGCGGGAGAAAAAAATTCCCGAAAATGGCAGGAACACTAGGGATGATGAAAAGAAAAACCATGATGACTCCATGCAGGGTGAAAATCTGGTTGTATGTTTTCGCTTCTACGATATCCCTGCCTGGTCCTATCAGTTCAAGCCGCATCAGGAACCCCAGTGCAACTCCAACAAGGAAAAAGGCGACAATGGCGTAGAGATAAAGCAATGCGATCCGCTTGTGGTCGACCGAGAATATCCAACTGAACAGGCCCTTTTTGGTTTCGTAAAAACTCAGGGATTGGGTTTGAGCTATTGACATATTATTTATCCGCTTTAATTGTATTTCTGTTTTTTCTACGCTTGTATTCTGAGACCATCAAACCGCCAAACAGCAAAATGGCCAGAAGGATAATAAATGAACCTGATATCTTGGTCACATTCAGCACATATTTTTTACCGTCGGGGTCATAACTGAAACAATATTTCAGCACTTTGTTGATTGTAGGTCCAGAACGCTCTTCCGACGCTTCGATGACCGCCATTTTTAAGTCAAACGGAAGGAAATAAACCCCATGCAGGTACCGGGTTATTTTTGCTTTCGGGCTCACAACAATCAGGGCACCCGGATGAATATAATCAACACCTGTCTTCTTTACCTTGTAGCCTAAACTGTTCAGCAGCATTGCAATGTTTGCACTGTCACCGGTAAACCATTTCCAACCGTTCTCCACATCCCTGTTTTTGACCAGTTTAGCATAATTGGTTTTCTTATCTTTTGCAAGTCGCGGTTTTTCGGTATGGTCGAAACTAATAGTGAATACCTGATACTCGCTTCCCAATTCCATTTTGGCTTTGGTGATCACATCGGCCACCCCTTCAAGTAAAGGACTGCAAATGCCCGGACAGTTGTAATATACCAAAGCTATAACAGTCGGCTTGTCAATGAGATCAACAAGGTTGACCGTATTGTAATTTTCATCGGTAAAGGTTAGATTCTCCGGAAGGTAGCTGTCTAATTGCTCAAATATCCCTAATTCAGGCGGAATATCGTCCGCTTTTATCCGGAAGGAATAAATCCCGACAATGAATAACAGGAGCAATAGCCTGATGAATGCGCTCATGTGGCTGACAACCAACAATTTGTTTTTGAATTCCATTTTCTCAAAAGGTTTGCAAATTTAGAATAATTCTAAATTGGTATTTTTACCATTGGCATTTTAACAAATTTTTAACATTTTAGTTCGATACAAAATGAAGTTTGATAGATTTACATCTGTATCGCACCGGTGGTTTTTCTGATTTAATACAAATGTCCGGCGGGAAATTCTTTCTCCCGCAGAATTTACTAACTTCAGTAATGCTATTTGAGAATCGCTGAGGAAGGAGTTACGGTTGGTTTGGTTAATTATCAACTAAAAAATATTCCAGGCTTGTGACCACCCTGACGATTTTAAGATCCGGAGAATTGGCATCGCGGTCACTGATGGTAAAAAGTCCCTGAGTCGCTCTTCTGATCTTCCCGATCTTACTTCCGGAGTCTTCGGCAAACTTTTCGGCAGCCTCGCGGGCATTGAGGGTTGCCTCTCTGATCATTTCCGGTTTGATCGCATTCAGTCCTGTAAACAGGAATTCGGTTCGGTTTTCCCAACTTTGAGAAAGAACAATTCCCTTTGCCACCAATTCTCCTGATTTTTCCATACTTTGCTTCACCAGTTGGATGTCGTGCGACCGCAATGTCACTGTTTTTTGAATCCGGTATCGCGTATTCGGCAATGTTTGGCCTCCGTAATGGACCTCCGCCCATGTATCGGTGATGAGTGGAGGCGAATGGCTGATGTCTTCGGCTTTGAATCCTTTTTCCAACAGGAAATCAACGATGATATCGCGGTTGGTATCCAGTTGTTTTTGCAACCGTAGCAGGTCATCACCGGCATCCTTATAAGTGATGGGCCATATGGCCTGGTCGGCAGGAATCTCTTTTTCAGCCAAACCCCTTACACTGACATATCTTTCAGCAGTGCGGGTTTTGTAAAGTGCCCTGCTGATGCTGACACCGGCGATGAGAATGCCCAGCCCGATGCTTAAACCGAGGATAGCCGCCCGAAGATTGGTTAAATTGTTCATCATGTTATATGATTGAATTATGATAACAAAAGTAGAATTTTTACCACGAAAGATCAACCACGGTTTTGATTTATTTCCTGAGTCCTCTACGAAAAGTCATCTTCGCCACATAGATTCAACTATAATACAAAGTTCCACTAAATTTAAATAACTGAAAAATAACAATTTGTGATGCTTTGTGCCTTTGAGCTTCGTGGCATTAAAGGTTTATTGCTTTATAGAGAAGACTCTTTTTTAGAATTATAAGCTTATCCTTTCAAAAAAATAGAAGTCTGCCTTTGATGTATTATCCGGGTCCTTTGGATCGAAAGGGTAAGGATTGTTTATCATTTTAATCAGTTTCCATCCGGGTGCATACTGTTCAACCCATTTTGTAAACGCCCTGTCTTTTTCGTGAACCCTTTGGGGTTTATCGGTATTGCTCGAGTATACTATTACATAATGGGTTGAGCAACCGAAAAGGGATTTCATGTATTCGTGAAAAACATCATCTTCCGTCAAATGGAAAACCACATCAAGTGACAATGTTAGATCAGCCTTAAAAATATTATGGTTGTCGACAAAACATAATGAGTCGTAAAGGAAAAAACTTTTTGTTTTATCCTCTGAAAACTTCTCTTTACAAAGCCTGATGATGGTTGGTGAAACATCGAGTCCGATATAATCAGGGTATTCACCGAGCGATAGCTGATTGCCATCACCTGATCCGAATTCGATCACCTTTTTTATATTGTTCTCTTTCACAAAATGATTGACAACCTCAGCCTTGAATATGGCAAGCCGGTTGTAAGAGCCAGAGCCTGAATCCCTTCCTGCGATATACCGTTCTTCCCAATAGGCTTTAGAGCCGGGAAATTTTGAAAAAGTGATTCGTTTTTTTAACCTGTACAAGAGTGCCCGTACTGAAGAATGCATAAGGATAATAATTTACTGCGATTGATCAAAACTACTCACTTAAGATATTTTAAGTTGATCCACATACAAGGGAACCTTTAATCTTTTCTGAAGGTCTCCGGCTTCCTGATGGTGAACACCCTGGAGATGTTAAACCCGAAGTAAACATCACCTTTAGACCATTTTCCACTGGTTTCGGTAAGATAGCCCGAATCAAAGAATGCCCTTGCATTGGAGAAATGAAGTTGGAACACATGGCCGCCTGTTTCAACGTCAAATCCAAAAGAGAAGGGCTGATCAAATGGAGCCGAAATTTGCGAATCCGGGGTATAAAAATATTCAGCATTCAATGACATACGGTTGGTGAGCTTTACACGGCCACCTATGCCCATCGAAAAAATGTCGTTTTTATCATCCACCGTCGGCACCAGGTTTTTATGAACCAGTGTGGGCATCAACTGAAGCGAGACCGCAGGGCTGAATTTTCGGGCGATCAGCAATTGGTGTGTAAAGCTCATCCTTGAAGTGAAATAGTTTTTTCTGCCTTCAACCCCTATATCCACCCATTTTAATGAAGTAACAGCAGTGGACCCGTAATAGGAGAGACTAAACGGCATTACTTTGGCACCAGTGCTCTGCCTTAGTATTTTATATTTAACAAATCCATCATAAGTCTTGCCGAATGAACTGCGGCCAAAACCGAGGCTCAGTCGTTCATTGACTCCGTATTCAAATCCAAGCCTGATGGTAGCCTGGTCGAGACCAAAAAATTCATAAATCCCGGTATTAACCTGTCCGAAACGGTGCTGTATCATAAAGAGCAATACACCTGATGCAGGATTTTCGATGGAGTGGGCATTGATCACCCGTGTTGTTTTGAAAGTAGCAAAGGTGTATTCCGTTGTCGGCTCTTCATCTTCAAACAAGGCCAGAAGGTCATCCTGTGCCTTCAGGGAATAAATAGATATGATCAGAACAAAAAAGAAAAAAGAGATGATTTTTACCATGGTTGAAATGTATTAATTGTTTAGAGCGCCATCATCCAGCCATTTCCGGATCTTAGCTAAATTACAATCATTCATTTTAGGCAGGTTGTCCGGCATAGGTCTGTATCCGGTTTCGTGGTTTATAGCACCCCAAAGCCTGTCGTTATCTGCAATGGTCTTCAAATCGGTGTAGTTATCTGTCCTGATCCCACCCTGTGCTATACTGCTTCCATGACAGCTATTGCAAGTATTTGCCATAATAGGCACCACAGTGCCTGAATAGGTTACATTGGTTGTATCACAATTTCCTGCTACCGGGTAGAGCTCCTCCTCATTGTCGTAATAACATGATTGCATCATTGTAAGCGCAAAGGCTGCGAGAGAAACAATGATAAATCTCTTCGTAATAAAATATTTCATCTGTCAACTAAGTAATTCGTTTATAATGAATCTACGGGACACAAATATTATTTGTTCCAGTTCTTCCGCTTATGTCCCCTGCCACAACTTCCCAACAATTGAACAGTTTAGCAATTTAACCATTTATCCCGGCTATCGGATTCTAAAAAACAACCGGTTTTCCCACAAGGTTCATCCATCAATTATCAGGCATCCCGTCAGCAATCCATTTGTTAATCTGTGCTATGCTGCAATCAGGCAATTGGTTGCCATTCTGCGGCATATTGGTGTTTCCTGCATCCCATGTAATGGTTCCAACCAGGCTCCCGTAATTACCCGGAGCGATACTTCCGGCTGTTTTCACTTCATTGTATCCTGCGAGACTTATTCCTCCGTTGGGTGTTGGTCCGCTATGGCAACCCAGGCAGTTATTCTGAATAATGGGCCAGACAGTTTGCGAAAAGGTGACATTCACCGAGTCGCAATCATCCGAATCACATCTGTTATTGAGTGCTCCCTGGGCGATCCAGGTATATATCATGTTAATCTGATCAGCGGTCAAAGGAGAAGCTGGCGGAGGGGGCATACGTTTGTCAGGATCATCTTCAACCAAAACCTCATAAAGATCACTATCCCATGGTTGAAAAGGTTTTATTTCACCGGAGTTCATTGCACTTTGATAACTTGTAAGGTTCACGCCATCCTGTGCAGTCTGAGCATCATGGCATTCCGAGAGCGCACAGCTCGAGAGAAAAAGAGGTAAAATATTATTTTCAAAGTAAACGGTGTCCGGATCACATGGAATCCCGGTTGGATCAGGATCCGGATCTGGATCCGGATCTGGTATAACAATATCTTCAGGGCTGTGTTTGCAAGCGTTGAAAGTGATGATCCCGGCAGGGATCAACAGTATTAAAAGGATGATAAGCCGTATCACAAATTTTTTTAAAAAGTTAAAAACGATGTAAAGATAAATCATTTTACAGGACACCAAAATAGCACTTGAAGTTTCAAAACTCTACGAACAATACTTATGACAATGGATACCCGATAGATTTGCGACCGCTCTGTTAACTTTTAAATTCCCTTTGCCTTAATGCTTCAAAGACAAGGATAGCTGCTGATGCAGCGACATTGAGTGAATCATGTCTGCCAAGCATCGGTATTAAAACAGCCTGATCTGCTGCTTTCAGCCATAAATCAGATAAACCATTTGCCTCTGACCCCAACACAAAAGCTGTCGGAAATGAGTAATCAATGGTATCGTAACGCTGACTACCGGTTAATGCAGCAGCAATAATATGGATATTCTTTTCCTTAAAAAAAATTGTCGCCTCTTTGCTTTCGCATGCTATCACAGGGACTGTGAAGACGCAGCCGAGACTCGCCCGGATCACATTCGGATTAAAAATGTCAGTGAGCGGATCACAAACCAATACAGCATCTACTGCAGCAGCTTCCGCAGTTCTTAAGATAGCCCCGAGATTACCGGGCTTCTCAACTGATTCCAGCACAACCATTAACGGATTTGGCCTGAGATGGAGTGAGTCAAGAGACAAAATGCGGGGTTTGCATGTAGCCAAAACACCTTCGACATTTTCGCGATACGAAATTTTTTCAAAAACGCTGTTTCCCAGAATCACTATTTCATCACAAAATACCGATGCTTCAGCCAACAATCCCTGATTGGCTTTTTCCTCACTCAGGAATATGGTTTTGAGTTGCAACCCTCCGTCAAAAGCATGTTTTATCTCTCTCCACCCCTCAACCAGGATCAATCTCTGCTGAATTCTTTCCGATTTCTTATGTAACTTCAAAAGGTTCCTGACCCGCTGATTAGCCGTGCTAGTTATGATTTCGGGGTTCATTCCTTCCTGATTTCCAGTTTTTCAATCGCTCTGCCGGCAGCTATTTGTTCAGCACCTTTTATTGAATAATCCTGACCGGAAGCATACACCTCATTGTCAATCAGAAGTTCAACATGGTACTGCTTATGGTATCCATTACCGGTTTCGTTTAAAACCTTGAACTCGACAGGTATCTTCTCTTTTTGTGACCATTCAATCAACTGGCTTTTGAAATTCATCTCCTGGTGTTCAATCACTTCCATGTCCAGGTGAACCTCTATCACTCTTTTCACAATAATCTTCCTTGTAAATTCATAGCCTTTATCCAGGTAAAGTGCTCCTACAAAGGCTTCAAAGGCATTGCCATAAAGGGATTTGCTATAATTACTGCAGGATTCTTCCGATTCAGTCAACTGATCAATTCCCAACCGTTTTGACAGCTTGTTCAGCTGGACGCGTGAAACAATCCGGGATCGCATTTCGGTTAAAAATCCCTCCTCTTTGTAGGGGAATTTTTTAAAAAGGTAATCTGCAATGATAGAACTTAGCACAGCATCCCCTAAATATTCGAGGCGTTCATTGCTTAATTTCAAGCCATTGACGAACACTTTGGAGGCTGATTTATGCCTGCCGGCCAATTGATACAGGAAAATATTCCGGGGATAGAACCCAAAAATATTTTTAATGGATTGTCTCAGTTTCTTATCAGGTGAGAATAAAAATAAAGACAGCGCTTTTAGATCCAAGTTCAATGTCTATTCACTGAATTTTTTAAAAACCAGGGTAGCATTGTGTCCTCCAAATCCGAATGTATTACTCAATGCATAGGTAATTACCCTTTTAACCCCTTTCCCGAAAGTAAAATCAAGTCTGGAGTCAATTTCCGGATCGTTTGTGAAGTGGTTGATGGTAGGAGGCACAAACTGATGATTGATAGCCAGGATCGTTGCGATGGCTTCAACAGCGCCGGCAGCGCCAAGCAGATGACCTGTCATGGATTTGGTTGAATTGATGGCTATTTTATAAGCGTTTTCACCAAACAAAGCAACAATTGCTTTTGGCTCGGCGATATCGCCCACTGGAGTTGAAGTTCCATGTGTATTGATATGATCAACCTGGTGGGTATCAATTCCTGCTTCAGCAAGTGCATTTTTCATGGACATCATGGCTCCGTACCCATCCGGATGAGGAGCTGTCATATGATATGCGTCAGCTGTTAACCCCGAGCCAACCATTTCAGCATAAATTTTTGCACCTCTTTTCACTGCATGGCTATACTCTTCGAGAACAAGTGCCCCTCCACCTTCACCGAGCACAAAACCATCCCTGTCCTTATCAAAAGGACGGCTGGCAGTTTTTGGATCATCATTCCTTGTTGAAATGGCGTGCATGGCATTAAATCCTCCGACGCCACTGGGTG
Organism: Bacteroidales bacterium; assembly: GCA_047920975.1. Lineage (GTDB taxonomy): Bacteria > Bacteroidota > Bacteroidia > Bacteroidales > JAADJA01 > JAADJA01. Next base: position 16,018 of record JBLRXC010000033.1, read on the forward strand.
TTACGGCCGCCTCAGATCCTCCTGCAATAAAAAGATCTGCCAGTCCCATGCGGATGTAATGATAAGCATCAATCACTGAATTGGCTGATGAAGCACAAGCCGATACCGTGGCAAAATTAGGTCCCCTGAATCCATACCTGATGGAAATATGTCCGGCTGCAATGTCAGCAATCATTTTCGGAATGAAAAAGGGATTGAACCTCGGCGTGCCATCTCCTTTGACATAGTCTTCGACCTCTTTTTCAAAAGTATCCAACCCACCTATACCCGACGACCATATGACACCTGCCCGGTCGAGGTTGATCTTTTCACTGTTGATGCCGGCATCCTCAAATGCCTGCTGAGCTGCAATCAACCCGAACTGAGCATAATGATCATATTTACGGGCCTCCTTGCGTTCAAAATAGTCGGAAGTATTGAAATTTTTTAATTCGCAGGCAAACTGTGTCTTAAACTTTGAAGCATCAAAACGGGTAATCATACCGGCCCCACTAACACCTGAGGCCAATCCTTTCCAATATTCTTCTATGGAATTGCCTATAGGAGTTAGTGCCCCTAATCCGGTAATAACAACCCGTTTAAGATCCATCTGTCCAAATTTGTTTACTTGGTGTTGTCTTCGATATACTTGATGGCCTCGCCAACAGTAGAGATCTTTTCTGCCTGATCGTCAGGAATGGCAATGTTGAATTCCTTTTCAAATTCCATGATCAATTCAACGGTATCCAATGAATCAGCACCCAGGTCGTTTGTAAAGCTGGCCTCAAGGGTAACTTCATTTTCATCAACGCCCAGTTTGTCGATGATGATTGCTTTGATTTTTGATGTTACATCAGACATAATTCAATATTTATTGATTTAACGGCTGCAAAGAAATGAATTTTATCAAAACTACACAAATTTTTTATTTGACCTCCATCTATTGGCATAAATAATTTATTAACAAAAAGATACATAACAAAATGGTCATCCATTTTATGATGGCTATGAATTGTTTCATGCTATCGCGGACAATATGATATCCATTGCCTTCATGTTCGGAAAAGGAGTTGTACTTTTGAATCGAAAATTAATCAGATGCGTAACATTGCCATATTTGCTTCAGGGAACGGATCAAATGCCCAGCGAATCGCTGAATATTTCAGGGAAAGTTCCCATGTAAAAATCACGAGGATCTTCTGCAACCGACCGGATGCTTATGTCCTGAAGAGGGCTGAGTTCCTTCAGATTCCTTCATTGGTATTTACAAGAAAAGATTTATACGAATCGTCTGTTATATTGAATCAGCTTCAGCATGATAAAACTGACCTGATTGTATTGGCCGGGTTTTTATGGTTTGTTCCGGAAAATATCCTGAATGCATTTCACTGTAGAATTGTCAATATTCATCCGGCACTTCTTCCTAAATATGGTGGGCAAGGAATGTATGGAAGTCGTGTCCATGAGGCAGTTATCGCTGCCCGGGAGAAAGAATCGGGCATTACCATTCATTTTGTGAATGAAAAGTATGACGAAGGAAAAATCATTTTTCAGGCGAAATGCAGAGTAGATGCATCTGACAATCCTGAATCGCTTGCAAAAAAAATTCACACCCTTGAACATGAGCATTATCCAATGGTTATTGAAAACCTGCTCTCATCACTGCCATAGAAAAAGTTCGCTCCATACCCTTTTTATGTTAAATAATCGTTATGTTTTTTCTGAAGTCTTTGTTCTTATCTGTTAATTAGTAATTTTGATCGAAAAACACATTGGAATGCGATGAAACAGTTATTGATTGTGCGTCATGCCAAATCATCCTGGGATCATCCCGGGCTTGAAGACTACCAGCGGCCACTTCAGGAGAGAGGAAAGAAAAAAATCAGGTACGTCCTCGATTTTTTGCTGAAAGAAAAGGCCAAGCCTGACCTGATCCTCTCAAGCCATGCTACCCGGGCACTTGATACGGCAAAAATAATTGCACACGCCCTTGATATTCCGGTGGAGAAGATCATCATCTCCAAAAACATTTATCATGGTGATGCGGATAGTTTATTCAACCATTTCTATGACCTGAGTGATGAGATTAAAACCCTTATGATTGTCGGCCATAATCCTTCACTGACCTATTTTTCAAACTATTTTCTGGATAAAAAAATTGAAAACCTCCCAACTTCCGGTGTAGTAGGTATTGAGTTCAAAACCGATTCATGGAATCAGATCCTTAAAGCCAAGAGAAAAGTCAGGTTTGTTATTTCACCGAATGAATTAATACGTGATGTTTCAAGGAAACAGAATTAAGAACGGACAATCCCCAACACATGGATGTTACAATGGAAAAACAATTCCCAAAAAATCCGGCTCATTACATACTGAACCGGGAAATCAGCTGGCTGCATTTTAACGAAAGGGTCTTGCAGGAAGCCATTGATCCAAACACACCACTGATAGAGCGCATCAAATTCCTGGGTATATTTTCGAATAACCGGGATGAGTTTTTCAGGGTAAGGGTCGCTTCACTGAACAGGTTGTCACGAATCAAAGAACTTACTTTTGGGAAAGAAGATGATCCTAAACATGTCTTAAGCCAAATTAAGGATATTGTTGCCCGGCAGGAAAAGCTTTTTACAAAAACCTACCATCAGATTGTAAAGGAACTGATTGAGCACAACATCATTTTGGTCAATGAGAAGCAGTTAGACCCTGAACAGGAGGAGTACATCACCCATTTCTACCGGGAAGAGGTGAGACAGTATTTGTTTCCGATCATTCTGGACAATTTTCAGCACCTGACGTCCATCAAGGACGGATCAATCTATCTGGCAGTTGAATTAAAAAACTCACAAAAACCCGACGATGAAAACTATGCCCTGATCAAAGTTCCTCAAAAATCGATGTCAAGGTTTGTTATTCTGCCGCCAAAAGGTGGAAAGATTTATATTATTTTGTTGGATGATCTGATTCGGTTCAGTCTCCGGTTTATTTTTTCGAAATTTGGATATGACCAATTCAACGCTTATACCATCAAAATAACACGTGATGCAGAATTGGAGGTGGATGAAGATGTTTCAAAAAGTTTTCTGGAGAACCTCAGCGAAAGTCTTAAACAAAGGAAGCGTGGAGAACCTGTCCGATTCGTCTATGATCAGGACATCCCTAAAAAATTACTTAAAAAAATCACCCGGAAACTAAAAATATCAAATGATGACAACATGCGGAGTGGCGGACGGTACCATAACTTCAAAGATTTCATGTCCTTCCCCAAGGTCGGCGCACCTGACCTGTTTTATCCCCCGTTTCCAAGATTGAACCACAGGGATATCCCCCGTTATCAAAGCATCCTGAAAATAATGAGGGAGAAGGATATCATGCTGCATTTTCCCTATCAGTCGTTTCACTATATCATTGATTTCCTCAGAGAGTCATCGATTGACCCTCAGGTAACCGAGATAAAAATGACCTTCTACCGGGCTGCCAAATATTCCAATGTGATCAATGCGTTGGTGAACGCAGCAAGAAACGGAAAAAAAGTAACTGTCTTCCTTGAGATCCAGGCACGTTTCGATGAGGAAGCCAATATCATTCTGGCAGGTAAACTGCATGATGAAGGAGTCAGGATAATCCCGACAATTCCAGGGTTCAAAGTTCATTGTAAATTAATCAGTGTCAAGCGGCGGGAAGGGTCCAAAGATGTTTTTTATGCCAATATCAGCACCGGTAACTTCAATGAATCAACAGCCAATGTTTATGCTGACGACAGTCTTCTGACTGCAAACCAGAGTATAGCTGTTGAGGCTGACACTGTCTTCCAGTTGTTTGAATCCCGGTTTATGCCACCCCATTTCAAGACTTTGATTGTATCACCTTTTCAAACCCGCAATTTTTTCAACAGGATACTCAGCAATGAGATGCGAAATGCTGCCCAGGGAAAGGAGGCATGGGCTATTGTGAAAATCAATAGCATTGTAGATAAACCAATGGTCAGAAAACTCTATCAAGCCAGCAAGGCGGGAGTGAAACTCAAATTAATTATCCGTGGGATTTGTGTGCTGATCCCAGGCGTTAAAGGGCTCAGTGAGAATATTGAAGTGGTGAGTATAGTCGACAGATTCCTGGAACATTCACGGGTTTTCATTTTTTGTAATGGGGGTGATCATCTTTATTATACAGGTTCAGCCGATTGGATGCCCCGCAACCTCGACCGAAGGATTGAGGTATTGACTCCGATATATGACAGGGATATTCAGAAAGAGTTGTGGGATATGATGCAGATTATGCTCAACGATAATTGCAAGGCCAGAATTAGTGGTGAAAGCTTCCACAACAAATACCGTAAAACGGATACTAAAAAACCTATCCGGGCTCAATTTGAGATCTATCATTATTTCAAAAAGCTGGCTGAACAGCAGGAGGGAGATCAATGATGATCAGTTCCGGTTTATCTTTGAATCATTCTGATATATATTATGATTTTTGCTGCCATTGATATTGGGTCGAATGCTGCAAGATTGCTCTTTGCGCATGTGTTTGAGATCAAAAAAGAAGTGTTTATCGAAAATGCCACCCTCGTTAGGATTCCAACACGTCTGGGAGAAGATGTGTACACTGAAAACATGATCACAAAGGATAAAGCCGACCGGCTGATCAAAACCCTGAAAGCCTTTCATCTGCTAATTGAAGCTTACAACCCTGTAAGCTATGATGTATGCGCAACTGCAGCCATGCGGGAAGCCGGTAATGGTCTTAAGATCATTGACCGGATCATGCATGAAACCGGTTTTCATGTAAGGTTGATTGATGGGATTGAAGAGGCCAGAATTATAAGGTTAACCAATAAAATGGGGTTTCGTCACCCCGATAAGCTTGCTATGTATATTGATGTCGGCGGAGGAAGCACTGATATCTCCATCATGGAAAACCACCGGATATTGGGTGTGAAGTCTTTCGAAATAGGAACGCTGAGATTGCTAAAAAATAAGGTAAAGAAGAAGGCATGGGAACAGCTCAAGGTATGGCTGCTTGAATATGAGGAGCATTTCGGATCCTTCCATTTGGTTGGTTCGGGAGGCAACATCAATAAAATTAACAAACTATATGGAGATCCGGTTTTGAACCTGCTATCACTCAAAAAACTTAAAAAAGCCCACCGGCATTTAAAGAGTTTTTCGTTGGATGATAGGGTGGAGAAACTTGGACTGCGACCTGACCGGGCTGATGTGATCATCCCTGCGGCCAGGATTTTTACGTTCATCATGAAAATTGTTAAAGCAGAGGATATCCTTGTACCAAAAATTGGACTGGCCGATGGTCTCATCTATCGCCTTTATGAAGAATGGAAAATGAACCAGCCAATGGAGGGATCATGATCCATCAGACAGATAGCCAATCCGGATCAACAAATTTGCCCATTGAATCTCCATAGGATTTTACCTTTTTCCGGTCATCAATCTGGAAGGTACACCTTTCACCAAACACTCTCGAAATCACTATATTCGATTCATCCCCGTTGGGCTCAACCCTGATTAAATTTGCCATATGATCACCCTGAGGTGTGTTAAGACTGGTATGACAAATCGGGCAGAAAAAGTCAACGACATCGCCGGAATTAAGGTCAATGGTATCGGTCATGGCAACGGTGTAATTTCCAATTTCTTCATGCAGCAGAATCAATCCCTTCTTGCTCCTGTTCTTTGTACTTTCAGCGGAAAGGATGATATTTCGCTTGGCATTGATGGCGCCTTTACAATGTGGACATAAATATTTTATATGCATAACAGATATTCTCTTCAGCGTATAAATTTAGTTAAATTATATGGATCTGAAAAAAGTTCCTGAAATTTCAGAAAATGCCATCATTGTCAGCAACAGTGAAACCGCAAATATCCGTGGTTGCTTTTACCATGCCATGGAGCATTGACCTCCTCTCTTGGCATACGTCCCTGACAGATACAGCTTTCATCATCAGAAAAGCAGGATTAACAGCATCCATTTTTTTCATCGCCTTGTTTTTAAAATTGGTGTTAAAAATAGTTATAAATTTTCACAGGAATGGGTTTTTTCCGGGCTTCAGCAAACCGGTTTTCAATTCTATTGCTTGTAAACTGACTTAAAAGCTGTTTTTTGGGAACCATAAAATATCCATCAGCTATTCGCTGGTGGATATGGACTGGAAAAGTTACTTTTGTGGTAAAATATTTTATTACATGTATAAGGAATATCAACATAAACCTGAGTGGTTGAAGATAAAAATACCATCAGGAAAATCATATGTCCAAATCAAAGATATTGTTAACCGTCATAAACTGAATACCATCTGTACCAGTGGCCATTGTCCCAACATTGCTGATTGTTGGGGAAGGGGAACAGCCACCCTGATGATCCTGGGCAATATCTGCACACGATCCTGCAAATTCTGCAATGTGAAAACAGGAAAACCACTTCCGGTTGACTTCAAAGAGCCGGAAAGAGTTGCCGATACAATTCACAAAATGGGAGTCAGGCATTGTGTGATCACTTCAGTTGACCGTGACGATCTTGAAGATGGAGGCGCAGCCATCTGGAAGCAAACCATTGAAAAAGTAAAAGAGGTGAATCCTGGCATCACCATTGAAACCCTGATTCCTGATTTTGACGGCAGGGTTGAATTGATAAAACAAGTGATCGAGGCCAGTCCGGAAGTGGTTTCTCACAATCTTGAAACAGTCAGAAGAATCACACCCATTGTCAGAAGCAAAGCAAGGTATGAAAAAAGCCTGGAGGTACTTGGTATGATTGCCCGTTCAGGTATCAGGTCCAAAACCGGTATCATGGTCGGATTGGGTGAAACTACTGAGGAGGTTTTACAGACGATGGATGACGTAAGGGCCTTAGGGGTTGAAGTCTTTACAATCGGCCAGTACCTGCAACCTACCCGCCATCATCTTGCCGTGAAGGAGTTTATTACCCCCGGACTATTTGAAAAATACAAAGAAGAGGGGATGAAAAGGGGGTTCAGGCATGTTGAGAGCGGTCCCATGGTCAGATCATCATACCATGCTGAAAAGCATGTTCTCTGATGTGGTGCATGTTTTTGATGCTTTAGCACTACAATCAGTAAAATCAGAATAACATTCAAAAAAAACATGAAGCAGAAAGTTATCTATAAAGATCTGGGTTTGATAGAATTCGGTGATGCATGGGATATTCAGAAAAAGCTGGCCTCCGGGACACAATTTATCAAGGCTGACAACCTTAATTTGCCCGGCAACTATAAAACACAACATGCACACTATCTTCTTTTTTGCGAACATCCTCATGTTTATACGCTGGGAAAGAGCGGTACTGAAGGAAACCTGCTGGTCAATACGGAGCTACTGAAGCAAAAAGGGGCCACATTTTATAAAATTGACCGGGGAGGCGATATAACGTATCACGGACCCGGACAGATCGTAGGTTATCCTATTTTTAACCTGCAGGATTTTGGCATCGGAGTCAAACAATATGTGCATCAAATTGAAGAAGCCATTATTCAAATGCTGCATTCCTATAATATTCAAGCCAGCCGGCTGGATGGAGCCACAGGTGTCTGGATTGATACCCACCTGCCTGCCAAAACCAGAAAAATTTGCGCGATTGGTGTGAAAGTAAGTCGTGCTGTGACTATGCACGGATTTGCTTTGAATGTTAACACCGACCTTTCCTATTTTGGGTTTATCAATCCCTGCGGCTTTACCGATAAAGGTGTGACCTCAATGGAAACGGAGATGGGAGTGAAAATAGAGTTGCAGGAGGTTAAAAAAACCCTGATGCACCATCTTTCGAGGATATTCGATTTCAATTATGACATAACCTGAACCTTTCCTGAGACTCATGAACAAAATATGTTCTATGACCGCCAGATCCATGCAGACCGGGGCAGGTCATTTGTCAACGGGATGATGGATATCTTATCAGCCAGGTTCCATCATATCCAGTGCTAAATATTTAGCGAAGTACCTCATGAAGAACCAGGTGTGATTTAAATTCACTGATACCCGGAATATGATACCGGTAATAATTAAGAATGACCTCAAGCAATTGCTGACGATGTTGCTGAGGGATTTCAAACACATCCTGAAGATCTCCCGGCACATTTGAAAGTTGAGCGATGTAGGCACTGAAAGGTTGGCCTGTCATCAGACTGGCCGGACCACTCCTAGCAGAGAACCGGCCTTCGGTAAGATCGAAGACAGACTCGGAATCCGAATAGTTGTTTTTGGGGAAAAATCCCAGAAATCGGCTCAATTGAATGAGAAAAGCCAGATGAAATGAAGTCGCATTCTTATCGAGCATATCAAATGTCATTACTGACCGGAACAGAAAATCAAACAATTCCTGGTTAGGCTCCTCTTCCCTGATCACCTGGTATAGTACTTCATTTAAAAACAACGCTACGGCGCTCTTGCGGATATCAAACGGAATTGACTGAAAAGGGTAAGCAATCTGGAGTGCTTTCAGGTGCTGAATTTCTTTATTCTCCCGATGCGAAACCACCATCTCCACCAGGTTAAGATGCTGAAAAAGAGCTTTTTTTGTTTCAGATCTGCGGTTCCTTAATCCTTTCACCAGGTATGATTGCAGGCCAAACTGCTCGGTATAAATTTTGGCAATGATACTTGTGTCGGAAAACTTTACATGATGGAAAACGATGCCACGGGTTTTTTCAAGCATTAGTTCATGAACAGGATTTTGGTGACCATTTTTTCAATTCCTTCATTATCTGTAACGAACACCAGATAGACACCAGATTGTACCCTTCTGCCGTGGAAGTTGTTTCCATTCCAGGTTGCCTGTCCACCATCAGCCCGGCCACTGTATACCAAAGAGCCACTTATGTCAGTGATCTTGAAATTGGCATTTTTCACAAGTCCTTTCACAGCAATGGGACCACTATAACCGGGCCTTACAGGATTGGGATAGGCATAAACATCGTTATTGGTTTCACCACCCGCAGTAGCAGTACTTTTATAAGATATAATGCCTTTGGCAGTGCCAAAAAATACTTCACCGGATTGATGATTTATTGCAATATCCGTAATATTATTGGATAATAATGGGCTGTTTTCTGTTGTGAAATGATTTAATTCACGGAGTCCGTCCGGAGAAAGATGATATACGCCGGATCTGTCTGTACCGATCCATTTGTTGTTTGCTCCATCCACAGCAATAGCAGTAATGGTTTCAAACTCAAGCAGGATATCAGCCAGCCCTGTACCATCATTTCTTGGAATCAGAATTCGCTGGGCATCGAAACTGAACTGTGTGAACACATTCTCTGGTGAATAGATCACTGCTATTCCCTCATCGGATCCAATCCACATCCTTTTGTCGTTGTCTTCAGCAATGGCGTATACCCTGGTCCCTGGAATATTTCCGTTCCCGAGGGCTGAATTAAGGTGTTTCACCTGATCATCAGCCGGATTTTTTGGAGTTCCCTGATCATCAAACACAATCAGATGACCCTGTCGCCAGAGAATCCATTTCTTTCCATAGGAGTCCACGATCAGGTCTCCAATGTCTTTTCCGGTTGATTGTGAACCAAGGTAGTAAGAGCGCCAGTCATTGTCCGAACCTTCCGGTATCATTACCGACAGGATATTGTTGGCTCCCGAATTGGTAATCCACAGATTACCTGCTTTATCGAAGGCCAGTCCTCCTATTTTACATACCGGAGGACCTTCATTGGTCTTATATTCAAGAGAACTGTTCAGTGGTGTATAGAGGGTCTTAAATTCATAATTGAAAAGTTCGGCCAAACCCCGGAACCATGACCCGGCAAATACCTGATCGGGATTTCGGGGATTACTGATAACACATACAATATCATAGATACTATCAAGTGCTGAGCCTCCGGGAGATGTTTGATCCATGGTTCTCCATGTGCCATCTCTTAATGAATGGATCCTTCCGCGGTTCCAATTGTTTACCCAACTCAGGTCACGACCACCCGCGGCAACCCAAAGGTCTTCATGCTGAATATACATATTGAAGATTTCGGAGGTTTTTGGACCATTTGGATAATAGTTCACAAACTTTTCATTCGTTTCCTGAAAAACCAGTCCACTTTGTTCATCAGCGATCCACAAGCCCGTATTATCAACATCTATATCGCGCGGATAGCAA
>JBLRXC010000034.1:0-25436 GCA_047920975.1 Bacteroidales bacterium
CTTCTGGTTTTTCTGAAAGCAACTATCGTGTAGCTTATTGGATACAGGTGAAATCCTAACTTCAACCTCCTTTCAAACATGATGTACTGCCAAAGGTGCATGATGATCTGTGGTATTATCAACGACCAGTAAGAGAAGCCAAGGAAAGCAAGGATAATCATTAGTGCAATGCTCGCAATATTGGCAATAAGCCGTACCTTCCCCACAAAATTAAAATCCAGCGCCTTTGTATAAATTGACATGGGAACAATTTTAAATGCCCCCGCAATAAAAGTCAAAGACATAACCATTGTTGGAAATATCAGGTTTAGATCATTGTAAAAAAGAGCAATGGGGTAGGCTAAAATGAGCATCAATAGAAATAAAATCACGCCAATGTAGAACGAAAGATTGGTGACGGCCCTGTGAAAAGTCCGTCCGTAATCACTCCGGACAATAGCCATTGATAAACCGGCATCAGCAAATATGACCACAAATCCGGTAAAAACAGTTATTAGCGCGACATAACCATACTCTTCGGGCAACAATAATCTTGACAGCACAATGGTAGACAGGAAATTGGCTATCTGGGAAGTGTAGTTATACCCTCCAAAAGTGAGAATGTTTTTGAAAAATGATTTTTTAAAACTCAATTTGCCGGTTGTTTAGGAAAATAGCTTTATCTGTAAAACAACACTGATTAATACATGTACCTCTGCTGAAATGTTACCTGGATCATAAATTCATTTCAGAAATTATATGGCGGATTTCATATTGAACATTCATCAAAATCCGGAAAATTTTTATCCCTGTCCAGAATACAGGAAACCTCAAGTGGGAGTTTAATATCAAATTGTGCATCATTCCACCTAAATCCTGATTCTGCTTCAGGATGATAAAATTGTGAAACAAGATAATTTACCTCAGTATTATTTTTAAGGGTTATGAATCCATGTCCGAAATTTTCAGGAATATACAGCATTCTATGGTTTTGAGCAGAAAGTTCAAAACCAAGCCATTTTTTAAAAGTCGGGGAGTCTTTCCGGAGATCCACTGCAATATCAAAAACAGCACCTTTGGAGCATCTCACCAGTTTGGACTCCTGGAAAGGCTTATTCTGAAAATGTATGCCCCTGAAAGTTCCCCTTTTTAGATTGAACGAGATATTGGCCTGAACAATTTTTGGATTCAGGCCATGGTCTTTCATCTCTTGTGCACACCATGATCTGGCAAAAAAGCCTCTGAAATCCTCTTTTTTATCAATCTCAAGGACAAAGAGCCCTTTTATTCCGGTTTCCAAAAAAATCATGAAAATAGCCTCTGCTGTTCGTTAAAGAGCGAAATTACGAAATTATCGGCACTCAACTCCACATCATTGAAGGTAAGTACCTGATCCTTTTTTACCGGTTTCGTGACTTTTAAGTTTTCAATCAATCCCATGGGCAGCAGATTCTCTTTCCGCGCAATTCCGGTGTTTTCACATACACCGTAAGCTTTGAAACCACCGAGGCCATCAAGTATATCCCCTGGTGCCAGATCGGTTTTGGCGGTGGCTATCACTTCCACTACAGGTCCGTTTTGGGGTATAATAACAGGGTCATCAAAATCAACCAGCCGGCAGATAGAAGATGCTATTTCAAAAAATAGCAGATGGTATGGAATATAAAATGAGTATAACGGCCCATCACCCAGTTTGGCATATTTGAGAATTCTGGCTGAGAAAGGATCATCAGCTGATGCATAGATGAAAACCCCCGGAGAAGGCTTGGCTCCGACAACATAGTCAACGATGCCACCTAGTTCCCTGAGCTGTTCAATGTCAAAGAGACGGGTCAGGTTGTCAACGTGTTCTGTTGAGTTATAGCCATACATTCCCCTGATGGCTACTTTCATGTTGGTTGCGTTGGCAATGCAGGCCTGCTCAAATGATATTTTAGTCCCGTCAGCAAAACTGGTGACCATTTCTGCCGACATATCCCATTGTTTTGCAAATCCTGCCTGGGTTGCAGGTGTCCTGTAATGATCCTGAAGGCCTTTGATGTTCCCACATAGTAGCGGTGTGAACCCCATGGTTTTCACAAAACGGTAAAGATTCATCGTAACTCCCGGCTGATCCCCGTCAGCAACGCTGTAACCGACACCAGATTCTTTGGCTTTTACCTTTAACAGAGGTCCAAACGTAGCATCGATCTCCACATTGAAAGAAAGAATGTTCTTTTTGCGGCTAAATGCTTTGAGGATAACGTGCGAAGCAAAGTCGATAGTTCCTGTAACCTCTACCAGAACATCAATCCCATCACCTTCTATCAGCAAGTCAATATTTTGAGTCAGAACTGTAATGTTTTGATTTAAACAATCATGATAATCTTGCAGGTTATCAATTACCCTGTAGTTTTTAACACCAGCAATTTTCAGCGCCAACAAACCTTTTTCAAGTGTTCTGTTATAAACTGCACCGATGGTAATACCGGGAGTATAACGGTTTATTTGATTGATGATGCCCGTCCCCATTACACCAGCTCCAATAACACCTATTTTAATAGGCCTTGAGGCTAGTTCCCGTTTTTTAAGCTGGTTGTCAACGATCAACATAATAATCAGTTGTTACATGCCAGATTCAGTCAAACCCGGCTAAAATGATTAAAAAATATATCTGAAATCAAATACCTCTTTGGAAAAAATAAGTTCACGTTTTTCTTTGAACTCGTCCCAGGCAGTCAGAATAAGAAGAATCTCAGCAGCGTCAACCAGTGAATCTATTTTGTCATGATACCTGATGGGCAGGTGGGGAAATTCCTTTTTAAAGGCATTGTTTGCGATGGGGTCATAGGCGTGGAAGTCCGAGAAGCCATTTTCTATGAGTAGTTCAACAATGTCACGGCTTGATGTAAATCTCACATCATCGGAGTTTGATTTAAAGGACAGTCCTAGAATTCCTACAGACTTTTCATGGCTAAATTTGGTTGCAACTTTTTCCACAAGATGCTTCTTGATCAGTTTATTCATTTCAAGATTACTTCGCAATATCATGGGTTCAAAGCCGTGACTCATTGAAATATTATAAACTGCTGCTGTATCTTTGGGCAGGCAGTATCCGCCATAACCACTGCCCGGGTAAACATACTTGCTCATTCCTGCAGGTTCACCATCCCACCTTTTGTCTTCATGCAGAATTCTGAAAGCCGCAGGGATATCAATATTCCCAATTTTGTCTGCAATCATTGCCATTTCATTTGAATAACTGATCATCGTTGAGAGCAATGTGTTTGAGAGATATTTGATAAACTCAGCCGTGTCATAGGTAACAAACCTGACCGGAGCGTTGAATGGTTGGTAAATCTTCTCCATGATCTTATGGGACTTCTCATCCTCAACACCGATAACAATCCGGTCGGGTTCTATAAAATCTTCCCAGCAATATCCTTCCCTTAAGAACTCCGGATTAGAAGCCAGCCCAATTTGGCCGGATTTATTTGGAAAATGTTGAGATATAAAAGGTTTGACCTGTTTTCTCATGGTTGAGGGAGGAACGGTAGACTTGACGACTAAAACCTTGAATTTATCGTCGTCTATTTTGAGTGTATCAAGGATGGCACTGAGCAGATGGGAAAGGTCAGCACTGCCATCGTCTTTTCCCGGGGTGCCCACACAAATAAAAACTACATCACTTTGTCTTACGGCTTCATCTAAACCTATATCCAGGAAGAAATTCTTATTGATAACTTCTGTCAAGACCTCTTTCAGGTGTGGTTCGAAGAAGGGGATCTCAAGTTTTTTCAAGTGATTCAACCGATCCTGGTTGATCTCGATTCCAAAAGTTTTAAAACCTTTTTTTGCAAAACCAAGGGCTGTGGTCAGTCCAACAAAACCCAGTCCTAATACAGTGATCATTTCAATTCTCCTTTTGTTGATTTTAAAAATGTTAAATATCTTTCAATCCCTTCCTCCACCAAAACAGTGGGATTATAGCCGAGCAAGTTTTTGGCTTTGGAAATATCCGGACAACGGCGGTTAGGGTTATCTGTCATGTAATGTTTGTCGTGAGACTGCTGAAAAGTGATTTTTCCCTTATAGTCAAATACATTTCTGCCCTTTTGGACAAAAATTTCAGAAAACTCCCTGACTGATATTTCAGGCTTGTCGATTCCAATATTGAATGCTTCCAGTTTGTCATAGGCAAGGACTTTTATATATCCTGTGATTGCATCCGATATATAGCAAAATGTGCGGGTAGGGGTGCCATCCGACAGGATTTCAAGGTCACGACCTTCAATCACAGCCTTTGCAAAATCGGCCGGCAGTCGTTTATCGTTGATATTCATTCCTGGTCCATAATTATTGAACGGGCGTGCAATCGTTACCGGGAAATTATACTTTTGGTTAAAAATATAACAAAGTGTCTCTCCAAATCTTTTGGCTTCGTCGTAACAGGCCCTGGGTCCCATGGTAGCAACATTTCCACGATATTCTTCACTGGTTGGAATGAACTGCGGCAACGGGTCTCCATACATTTCGCTGCTACTGAAAAAAATGAAACTCCTGATACTTTTATTCACATAATAATCGAGTAACTTTCTTAAGCCCGTGATATTTGAATCAAGTGTTTCAAGGGGATAGATTCTGTAATAAGTGGGAGAGGCAATAGATGCAAGATGAATGATTATATCAGCATTACCGGCTCCTTCAATCTCTTCAACCTCCTGCTTGATTACATCGAAAGTTTGCAGATGAAGTACAGGTGTTTTGTCGACAAGTTTTTCAATCCAGGAGCGTGTCCCCGTAATGAAATTATCAACAGCAATGATTTTTGTGACGCCTAATTGCTGATGGAAGCGGGAAAAGAAATGTAAAAAATAATATCCAAGGAACCCCCCGCAACCTGTTATCAAGAGGGTGGAATCCTTAAATTTGCCTTTTTCTCCGGGACTAAGGTTGTTGTAAATATTGGTCAGGTCTTCTGATAGAATATCTTGTTGATGAATTTGATTGGGCATGTTAAAATATTGTCAGAAAATGTATGAAAATTTTGCCTGTCCTTTGCAGGGCGCCTTCTGTAAATACAGATTTATACTTCGTATTTAAAATTAGGTTTTGTGAATCGCCTCTCTGGCGAGATGGTTGATAAGAGTGCGGTTAATTTTATCAATTTCCCACAATTTTGCTTTGAATGATAACCTTTCGCTCATTGATAATGCATGGAAGTTTATGAAACAAAAGAAAAGAAGTGAGTCTTAAAAAATCTTTGGATATCTTTCTTAAGCAGTTTTCTCCTGAATTTAGGATCGAATATAGTCACCATCCTTCCCGATTGCCCACTGTCAATGAGTTTACGGATTGCCAGGAACACCCGCTCCGGTGAAATAAGACTACCGGGATCAACTTCCGGGTTTTCGGCCAAATATTCCTCGGTATTGATTCGGCTGGGGCATACATTGTTAATGGTAATATCAACACCTTTTTTATTCCTGAGAATTCGCAACTCCTTATGGAATGACTCCTTAAACAAATTCAGACCTGCTTTGGTGCTGGTATAAACCGTGCCTGTTTCAAAACCGCGGAAGGATGAACTCGAAGAGATATTGATGATCCTTCCATAATTGTTTTCGATGAAATGAGGCATAAAGTTTTTAACGAGTAAAATAGCCGAAACCAGATTGACCCGAACAGTCCTTTCGATTTCATGATCGTCATACCCGCTGAGGAAGCGAAAGTCGAGAATCGCAGCATTATTAATCAATATATCAATTTTATACCTGCTGATTATCCGCTCGGCCAATTCCCCGATTTTTTCTGTATTTGAGAGATCAAAAGCAAAATAGTCATGAAATAATGCAGCGACCTGCTCGGGAACCTCCTCCTGGGGATTAAGATCCGATGCTATAATTGTGAAGCCCTCCCGATATAATGATTGTGCGAGAAGTTTTCCCAATCCCTTTGTTGCACCGGTAAGAAAGACCGTTTTGTTTTTTTTATACTCCATCAAGTTTTTCTATAAATTTTTCTAATTTGCCTGGCAAACACATTACGGGTCAGGATCGCAGTCAGGTACTCTGAAAATCTTAAACCGGCCTGGCTGTATTTTTGGTGCCAGGCAATACATTTTTTGTCACCTTTCAGCCTTTTCAGGAAGAGAAACCAGGCATAGTCTATCCGGATCTTTTGATGCAACTCCTGAAGGCCGGGATCAATTTCCAGAAACTTCCTGATCTCCATTTCAAGTAAATAGAATGATGTTTTAAACCTGTTGCTGATGAGTGAAGTATATGTTTCATTATGCCTGCGTGTATAGCTTAGCACCTGATAAACAAATGCCACATTGGAAATGTTCAGCAGATCAAAAGCAAGGATGGTATCGATGTGGTAAACATCAGGAAGAAAAATCCGGGGGTAATACTTCAGCTTTTTCAGCGTCTCAATACGGTAGAGGAGTGTGTTGACCGATCCGGTAATATCCATTTGGTTGTGAAGTTGCCTGATCAAAATTCTTCTGCCATCAAAATAGTTGCCTTCATAATAATCCAGGCCATCGCATTTAACTCTCTCTCCATCAAGCCGATATGAGGAGCAGAATCCTGTATCCGGTCTTTTTTCAAGAAGGGGTACCATCTTTTCAAGATATTCCGGGAAAAGCCAATCGTCAGCACAGACAATTTTGAAGTATTTGGCTTCCGGGGGGGTCTTTGAGAAGGAAATGTTCCAGTTGGTGGTCTGATCAACAAATTCATCATTCAGGTAGAGTTTGAACCGTGCATCACGCTTCACGAAATCCTGAGCAATCCGGTTGGTTTCATCTTTGCTCTGATTATCTATAATGGCACACTCCCAGTTGCTGTAAGTCTGTTTCAGGATACTTTCAAGGCATTCTTCCAGGAAGTCTCCGCCGTTGTAAACAGGGACACCAATGAAAACGAAAGGATCCTTCTTGTTTGGGTCAATCATAGAAATCATGCAGTTAAATTCACTATAAGCATAACAATTCCGGCTTTAAACCCATTTCTTGCAAAGATTTTCCAATCTCATCACGGTAAACA
Organism: Bacteroidales bacterium; assembly: GCA_047920975.1. GTDB lineage: Bacteria > Bacteroidota > Bacteroidia > Bacteroidales > JAADJA01 > JAADJA01. The sequence goes on from JBLRXC010000034.1 coordinate 7,011, forward strand.
CCATTCATGATGATCACTTTATCGGGTTTGTAATCACGAAGGAACTCCGGTTTTTTGTATTGAATTCCAATACCTGGAATGAAATTTCCCGTCATATGAGGGTTGATGTCGACCACATGCTCAATAACACCAAGATCATTAAAATGAGTCAGAAAGCCAACGGATTTTGAACCACCACCCCACACCACAACTCTCTCCCGGTTTTCTTTGAACTTGTGAAGCAGGTTGCGCCATTCATTCAATTGAACCTTAATTTTTGTAACGAATTCAACTGTAAGTTCTTTTAAGGCATCAACTGATTCTTCGAGTGGGTGAATATTTTTTGAAGATTCCTCTGACGGTCTGGCTTCAATAAAAAGGTACTGGTTATCATATTCTATATACATATCCAGGACTTCAAAGTTATGTAACCTGAACAATCTTGCCAAAGATCCCGGGCTGAAATAGGTGCAGTGTTCATAAAAAATATCCCAGAAGGCCTGAATTTTAAGTATCCTCACAATACTTGGTATTTCAAAGAAAAGGATAGCATTACCATTACCATTCAATGAATTGCGGATGGTTCGCATAAATTCACCGGTACCGTGTATGTGCTCAAGGGTATGGCGGCATACAATGCTGTCGGCATGCAGTTTCCCATGTTTTTCGGCGTAGAATTCCTTAATGAACCTTACATTTGGATTTGGTTTTGTACGGCCCGGCACCCAGGCAGGATCAATCCCGATCCCTTTGTTTTGACCAAGCTCTGAGATCAGTGAAATGAAATCACCCTTTCCGCAACCTATTTCTATGATGTCTTTGTTAAAGAGGTGGTATTTATCAATGAAATTTTGCGATATGCCAGAGATAAATTTCACAAAAGTAGGAGAGAATCCCTGCTGGTCTTCATATCCATGCGTGTAATAGTCAATGGATGTGTCGAACGAGGAGTTAAAGATAAAACCGCAATTGTTGCAAAAAGCCAGATCAATTATCTTTCTGGGAATGCTCATCGCTTCCTCATACGTTTTTGATATAACAAGGCTGTGGATTGGAGCTTCAGGAACGTTGAAAAAAACTTCTATGTTTGTTGAAAAACAGCTTGGACAATTATGGTGTTTCATGCTTGCATTATTTAAGCAGGTTCATATCAAAATCTGGGTGACTTTGGTCTTTATCAGAGACATGGATCACTTCAACCGGCCATTTAATGTTGATTAACGGATCATCCCAACGGAACCCTCTTTCGGCGCCGGGTGTATAAAATTGTGTCACAGGATAATAAACTTCGCAATCATCTGTAAGTGAGACAAATCCGTGGCCAAAATTTTCCGGGACAAAAGCAATTTTGTAATTGTCAGCGTTCAGTTCCGTTCCAAACCATTGCAAAAAAGTAGGGGAATCAGGACGAAGGTCCACCATTACGTCATAAATCTTTCCCTGGGTGCATCTCACAAATTTTTGCTCCTGATAAGGGTCAATCTGAAAATGCATCCCTCTGATTGTACCCTTTTTGTTTGTCCTGGATGTATTGATTTGGCAAATATTGGATCGAATGCCATGATCTTCAAGCTCCTTGTGACACCACGATCTTCCGAAGAACCCCCGGTCATCTTCTATTTTTTTTATCTCCAGGATGTAAGCACCCTTTAGATTCGTTTCGGTGAAAATCATATTAAATCTTGTATTTTATCCATTCCAGGTTGTCGTTTAACAATTTCTTATCTATCAATCTCGTCAGCACTTTTAATCTGATGAACTGTGAATCCCTGAAATTGGGGTCGTTAAATTTCATTTCCAGCAGGTTTGTTTTGAGTTCCTCCACTGTTGAAGACAGATCATGAACAGGCTGGTGATTCGGAGCAAGTTTTTTAAAGAGGTCGAAGTTTACACGGTAAGATCTTTTATCGGGAGCACCTTCGGGGTTCACATTTACTTTGGTTCCCGGTATAATCTTAGCCACTACCCCGGCCAGAGGTTTTATTTGGTTGTTCCATTCGGAGCTTCCAGTATTGATTGCAAGAAAATCGCCTCCATTGCTTCCTTTTCTTGTTATTCCCCATTCAATGGCGCGGGCCATATCTTTGGTGTTGATCATTGGCCTCCATGGAGACCCATCGCTCAAAATTGTTATCTCCCGACTGACAAGAGCACTGGCAACAAAATCATTCAAAACAAGGTCGAGACGAAGCCGGTTGCTGAAGCCGCATGCCGTTGCGAACCTGTGGCAGGTGACGATAAAGCTTTTATCAGCAAGTTCCGCAAGCTCTTTTTCCGTTGCAATTTTTGACTTCGCATATGCAGTCAGCGGATTAAGCTCATCCTCTTCTTTTTTCGCGTACTCACTTGCCGCACCATACACACTGCAGCTTGAAGCATACACAAAGTTTTTGACCCCTGCTTTTTTCGCGATTTTTGCCAATCTTACAGCTGCTCTGTAATTCACGTCCATGGTGATCTCTTCAAATTTATTACCCATGGGATCATTCGATATTGCTGCCAGGTCAACAACTGCATCAAAACCCTCGAGAACTGATGCCGGAACATTCCTGATATCGCCAAACAACTGAGCATTTAGTTTGATTTCAGGTAAGAACCAGGGATTTGTCAAACAATGTGCAAAATAGCCTATATCATAACCGACAAGTTCGCAATCCGGAAAGGAATTCCTCAGTTGCCTTAAAACATTGGGCCCGATGTAACCGAGGTTTCCGAAAATAATAACTCTCATGTTTTATTTAGATTTATTCGTTTTCTATGATGTGAAACCAATCTTATATTGTTGAAAGTGTCTACAAAGATAATGTGAATCATCCTACCATTTTTTCCATGGTGCTTTTCCCGAATTCAGGATCTCTTCGAGTACCATTTTATCCCTGAGTGTATCCATGGGTTGCCAGAATCCCCTGTGGCGAAATGCAGCCAGTTTGTTTGACTGGGCAAGTTTTTCAAGAGGTTCTCTTTCCCATATGGTGGAGTCTCCCTGAATGTAATCGAATATTTCAGGTTCAGCCACAAAGAATCCACCGTTAACCCATGCGGTATCATGGCCGTCGCCTTTCGGTTTTTCCCGAAAGTTTTCAATCAGGTTTGAGCCAGAGTCCAGGCTGAATGCTCCAAAACGCCCGGGAGGTTGCGTTGCTGTGAGGGTAGCATAAACATTTTGGCTGATATGGAAATCGAGCAACTTGTTGAAATCTACATCGCAAAGGCCATCACCATAGGTCAAAAAGAAGCGTTCATTGCCAATGAACTTCTGTATTCTTTTGATACGGCCACCTGTCATGGTGTTTTCGCCTGTATCTACCATGGTTATCTTCCAGGGTTCGGAGGCAACATTGTGAACTTCAACCGAGTTATTTCTTAAATCAACTGTGATATCAGATCTTCTCAGGTAATAATCCCTGAAATACTCCTTGATCATATAACCTTTATAACCGCAACAGATGATAAAGTCGTTAAACCCATGGGCTGAATAGGATTTCATAATATGCCAGAGAATAGGCATTTCACCCACTTCAACCATGGGCTTTGGACGAATACCTGTCTCTTCGCTTAACCTTGTTCCAAAACCTCCTGCAAGAATGACTGTTTTCATAGGGATAAACCGATTAAGGTCCAAAAACTTTGTATGAATATTTATTTTCGATTAACGTTTCAATCTTATCAGTTTTCTACAAAAGTAAATTAGTTTGGTTTCAACTTTTCAAGTAATTTTCTCACGGTAATGTCAACTCCTTTTTCATTCCAGTGCGAATCAGTCCCATAGTAAAGCAATTCCTGCTGTTTTACAAATTCATCGTAGATGTTTACATAATTGATCCCGGACTCATCCATGGCCCGGTAAAGGCGAGGCAAAAAGTTATCGTACCGATCATCGGGTCTTATGGATTTGTAGTAGAGAGTGAACTTGTTAGGTACCGGCAGGAAAACCATCTCGAGGTTATAAATTTCCGATAGTTTCTCTGACAGATCAAGAATGTGTTCGCAGTAAGTTTTGATCATTTCATCGCTCTTTTCGAAATAAAAACTTGTTGTGGCATCATTTACGGTAACATCCCAAAAAAGCATTGGCACTTCAAACTGGTCGAGGCTGTAAACCGGAGTTTGCGAGGCCATGTATCCAAACAGATCGAATTTCAGGGTAGCGATCAGTGTGTATAATCCTGTAGTCAGATAGCTGCCTTTCAAAAGTAAATTGTAAAGCTCTTCCGATTTGTCATTGAATATCCAGTCTTTTGCCTGAACTAACGGTGTAAGTCTGCCTGCGGTTGTTGTTTGTAGCCCTTTCCATTGCAGTTCATGTGGTTCAATAAACCGGTTATGAATATTGCGTTCCACAACCTGATAGACAATAAATTTTCTTTCCGACTTCTGGTAAGCTTTTTCAGTGAGATAGATAAGTGGATACCAGTCTTTGGCAACGTTAAATCCCACCATGGAATGGACCCTGATGCCCAGGGAGTCGTGCAGGCGTTCTGCTACTGTTTTTTGCCTTGAAAAATCAAAAAAACTATCGCCAAATGCGATCAAATCACAGTTATGCAAGGTTGCATTCCGGTCTGACAAGCGGTATTTATCAACCGGAGCTGGCAGTTCTTCCCTGAAATGCATGATATAACCTGAATAATACTGCTCACCATATTTTGTGAACTCAAAATATTCGGGCAGGCGGTTCTCTACAAGCACCTGATTAAACATGGGTAAAATACGGACACCCAGGAAGGCATACAGACAGACGAATCCTGAGACCCAGATGATAAATTTCAAAAGTTTTTCACTCATTTCATAAACCTTTAAAACTGGAAATATAAGAAATCACTTTCATCCCATTTGCCCAAAACCATTACCATGATAAGGGCAACAACCATGAGTGCCCAGCGAATGTAACCCGGACGTGCTGATAATGTTTCGATCAGCCGGTATTTTTCCCAGAGGATCTCAATAAGAATCAATAATCCGATCAGTCCGAAAGAGAGATAGAAATCAGCAGGATAGTAAAACAACTGAATACTGGTGTTGTATGAGGTTGGATTAAAAATATTGCCGATGATCAGCAAAGCATCACTCAGTGAGTTAGCTCTGAAAAATATCCATGCAAAATATACCAGAATAAATGTCCATATAAGGTTCATTAAACCATTCAGATGTGGTATCCTCATCATACCTGACCGGATAGCCCATACATTTCTTTTTTTCTCCGTTAAAATAGCCAAAACCAGATACAATCCATGCAGTGCACCCCAGATCACGAATGTCCAGTTGGCACCATGCCAGAGGCCGCTGATCAGGAATGTGATGAACAGGTTATAATACCATCTCCATTTGACTACACGGTTACCACCAAGTGGTATATATAAATAATCGCGAAACCAGGTAGAAAGTGAGATGTGCCAGCGGCTCCAGAATTCCCTGATACTCCGGGAGAGGTAAGGTCTGCGGAAGTTTGTCATCAGGTCGTAACCCAGGATCATGGCTGATCCGATGGCAATGTCTGAATAGCCCGAGAAGTCACAATATATCTGAGCGCCAAAAAAGAAAGTGGCAATCAGGTTTTGTAATCCTCCATAATCATGAGGGCTATTGTAAACCGCATTCACATATTCAGCAAGTCTGTCGGCAATGACTACTTTTTTAAAAAATCCCCAAACCATCAATATGATGCCATTTCTGATCCGTTCGTAATTAAAAGTAAATACCTGATAGAACTGAGGAATTAGTCTGGTGGACCGTTCAATGGGGCCTGCAACCAGCTGCGGGAAAAAGGCAACATACAAAGCGAATATCCCAAGGTGTTTTTCGGGTTCTCTTTTGCCCCAATACACGTCGATTGTGTAACTCAACGTTTGAAAAGTGTAAAAGGATATGCCTACCGGAAGGAGAAATCCATAATAGGGAACATTTGCAAAGATGTTGAATTTATCCAGTAGAAAATTAGCGTTATCGCTGAAAAAATTAAAATATTTAAAAAAGAAAAGCAAACCCAGATTAGCGGTCAGGCTCACCGCAAGCAACATCCTTTTTTTAGATTTCGATGATGCCCTGCTCATCAGGATCGCAGCAAAATAATCAATAAAAGTGGAAATGAGAATGAGGATGATGTACTTGTAGTTCCAGCACATATAAAAATAATAACTGGCCAGAAGCAAGAGTACCCAACGGTATTTATGAGGGATTGCAAAATAGGCTGCTACAACAATGGGGAAGAATATGATAAATTCAAGTGAATTGAACAGCATAGCAGGGGATTAAATGTGAACAAACGCTTAATAAATCATAAAATTAATTATTCAGCAAAGGTTATGCATCAGGAATTGCGAATGATTATCATGAACTGATCAGCGATGGTATCAATCATCTTTTACCAGCAATATTGATTTATGATTTGGATCCGAATCGTAGAATTTTTGTAAAGAAACCCTTTTTAGGTTCACTTGTGTAATAATTTGATTCATAGTTGTATCCATAGGTATTTTTCTTCCATTTGACATCGTTTATAATGATGGCAAGATTGCTGATACTTTTCATTGCCATGCTTCTAAGGTTTGATTTTACAGCATCTTTTAAACTCACATTGTGCCTGATTGTAAAGATATTGATATCGGTGTACTGAAAGAGTAAGTATGAATCTGTAACAACACCAATAGGTGATGAGTCTATAATGATATAGTCATACCTCTTTTTCAGTTCGTCAAACAGTTTTTTGGTTCGGTCAGATGCTATAAGTTCAACCGGGTTTGGAGGAATGGGTCCGGCTGATATTAAATCGAGATTTTCTATCTCCGTTTCCTGAACAATATCCTCAATATCAGCACTATTGATAAGAAAGGAGGAGACCCCTGTTTCATTATTCAGATTAAAATCTTTGTAAAGTGCAGGGCGGCGTAAATCGAATCCTATCAGGCATGTTTTTTTCCCCAATAATGAATAGACTGAAGCGATATTTGTACTGCAAAATGATTTTCCTTCACCGCTGGTTGAGGATGTTACAAGGATGACCATTTTATCAGAGCCTTTGGAAAAGAACCGAAGATTGGTACGGATTGACCTGAATGAGTCAGCCAAAGGTGATTTAGGATAATCTCTGATCACCGCTTTCGACTTAAAACTGTTGTTCAGGATCTGTCCAATCACAGGAACAGTTGTTATGTGTTCAACGTCTTTTAATTCCGTGACTTTGTTATTGAAAAAATCACGGGTAATGATGAAAACAAATGGAAAAAACAGTCCCAAAAATATGGCAATGATGTAATTGAGTTTTGATTTTGGGGAAACCATACTACTTTTAAAATACTTGGCCTCATCAATGATCTCATAATCGGCAGTATTGGATGCCTGGGCGATCTGTGCCTCTGCTCTTTTCTGCAACAGAAAAGTATAAATGGCATCATTGAGTTTGAATTGCCGCTCCATACCAATTAATTCACGTTCTGTTCTTGGAAGCCGTGAAATTTGCGTGTTCATCAATTCTACCCTGCTTTCAATATCCCGTAAGGAAATTTCTGCTTTGTTCAGATTATAACTGATATTTTCAATGATGGTATTTTTGAGGTTATTGATCTGAATTTCCAGATCCCTGATGTAAAGATTTTTTTCATTTCCCTGCTGAAGGTATTTCATTCGCTGGTTGCTCAGATCCATTAAACTGTTGATTAAATCGTTCAGTACAGGATTCTGGACCGCCATGGATGAGGGTGCGAGCAGATCGGTAATTTCACGGTTTTTTTCTAAGTATTCTTTGATGTAATGGTAATATTTCTGTTCAATCACGATCATGGCCCGTTCGTTTTCCAATGTGTTGATTCTCTCATAAAGGCGTTGCCCCTGAAAACTTATATCCATGACCTGATTATTTGAACGAAAGGTTTGGAGCCTGTTTTCTGCATACATCAGGGAATCAGCAATATCAGAAATTCTGGAATCAATGAACTTTACGGTACTGAAGGCTATTTTATTCTTTTTGTCAAGGTTCTTCACGAGTATAACCTTTGTCAGGGTATTGAGGAAGTCAGTTATTTTCCTGGCATTATTATCCGTAAGACTTAGAATCACAACAGATGAGGTAGCAGAGGTTGTTGAAACGGAAAGTCTTCCCTGATAGATGGCTGTAAGGTGATACAAATTGTTGAAGCGGAAAAACAATTGCTTGTCCCGGTAAGCATTTCTGTCAAAGGTTCCGCGGAGGTGCACGCTAAAATTGAAATGTTTGCTTGCAACGGTTTCGCCAAATTTATAAATGCCATTGACTGAAATTGTGTCCAGGTACTGCTCAACATTGTTGGTCAGATAATTGTAAATCGGAACATCAATGCCGGTGGCTGTAATCCTGTAAGTACTGTCGTTGATCACATCAATATAAAAGGGCAGACCAACTGGCTGAATCCGGGTTTGGTCCATGATGACATGGATTGGAGAATTCCGGTATAATTCCGATTGTGATTTGAAAGGCAGGAGGTCAAAAGGAAACAGATCTTCTTCCGTGAAGTATGAGATATGAAGGTTCAGATCTTCAACGGTCTCATAGATCACGTCAAATGATTTAAGGGTAATGATCTCGTTTTCGACATTTGTAATGCCGCCAAACAACCCGAATCCCTGCATTAAATCATCGCCCCGCGGAAAGGATGTCTTTGATTCAACTTTGATCATCAGTGATGTCCTGTTGTTATATTTTCTCTCGCTATACTTGTTAAAAACGAAAGTAACAACCATGGCTAACCCAACCGTGATAAAAAAGTAATGCTTGTATCGCAGAACTTTATAGATAATTTCTTTAAAATCAGTTTTTTGCTGGAATATTTCTTCAGATGGTTTCAATTTCTTACGGGTTATTAATTCGAGACACCAAAAACTAAGTATAGGGTTGTGATGGTTGTTATTGTTGCGAGAACAAGCGGCAAATTTGCAAGTGCCAGGTTGCGGAATTTCTGCCTAACCGGCCTCACAATAATGACGTCATTGGGTATAATATAATAGAAATCCGAAGCAACAATGTCTTTATCAGTGAGGTCAAGGTAATGGTAATTGATTTTGTTATTGGACTCCCTGATGAGGATTACATTTTCTTTATTGCCAAAATCCCTGAATCCTCCGGCATAGCTAATGGCCTGGAAAATCGTGATCTGGTCACGGAAGAATGGATATTCTCCCGGCCTGTATACTTCTCCAAGGACTGCAACTGAATTATTGATGAATTTTACGGAAATGGAAATATTGGGAAGATATTCGCTTACTTTCAGTTCAATGGCTTGCTGGGCATCTTTGAGGGTCATATCTTTCACAAAAATTTCTCCAACAAAGGGAAAATCTACATGCCCATTCTGGCTCACGGTATAGCTGATCAAATTGATGTTGGCATCAGGACCACCACGCTGGTTTGCGAAAATACTGTTTGTTCGCTCATCAATACTGGAGACTTTAATAAAAATATTGTCAAAGGGCTGGATTGTCTTTTGAGGCCTGATATTGATGTACTCATTGACTACCTCTTTTGGTATTTGGTCATGGGTGTACATGAGCTTCTGCGTAGGGATACATGAACCCATGCCAGCCATCAGACTAATTATGAGCAGGTAACTGATTTTCTTCAAAGTCAAAAAATTATAACCATTATAAAAAATGTACCCAATCGAAGGTACAAATTTATATTAAAACGGATGAAATCACAATAAGTTTTACTTTTTATGATCCGGTTCCTTTGATCATGGTTTTGATTGTTTTGAAGAATAGTACGAAATCCAGTTTATTTGACCAATTGTCAATGTATTGCAAATCCATTTTCATCCAGTCTTCAAATGAGATATCGTTCCGATTGGGTTTGATTTGCCAGGTACAAGTTATCCCGGGCTTTATCGAAAGTCTTCTCAACTGCCATCTTTCATATTGTTTTACCTCTTCCGGCACAGGTGGCCGGGGACCCACAAGGCTCATGTCGCCGATCAGTACATTGATAAATTGCGGTAACTCATCAAGTCCGGTTTTTCTCAGAAATTTACCAATTTTGGTAATCCTGGGGTCATTCTTTATTTTAAATACGGGACCATCGGCTTCATTCAATTGCAGTAGTTTTTCTTTAAGCTCTTCTGCATTTTCTACCATCGTTCTGAATTTGTACATATAGAAAGTTCTTCCCCTTAACCCAACCCTTTTTTGTCTAAAAAAGACAGGCCCTTTGGATGTTAATTTTATTGCCAACGCAATAAGCAGTAGGATGGGAGACCAGATGACCAGGATAAAGAAGGCAGTAAGTACAGAAAGTGTGTTTTTCACCCTGATTGCAAATTGATCAGAGGGTGTGTTGTCGAAAGTAAGGAATGGAGTTTCGTCAAAATGGTTGAGATGTGTCCTGGTTGAGGTTTTGCCGAATAGCTGTGACTGCATCCTGAAAACCACGCCAACTTCCTGACAATCATGGAGTAAACTTGTAAGTTTCGTTTGATTTATTTCATTTTTACAGTAAATGACTTCATCGATGACATCAGAATCAATGAGGTCTCTTAAGGAAATCCTTTCCGTATGAACTTTAACTACATCTTTATATTTCTTATAAAGCATACTGGAATTGGTAATGACATATTTGAGAATATATCCCCACTCTCTGTTTGTCCTTATCCTTTCAATAAAATCCTCTGATGATTCATCTGCGATCAGGATCACATTTCTTGAGTTGTAACCCTTCACCCGCATATATTTTAAAATTCTGTAAACGGTAATCCGGACGGAAAACAGCATGAATAAATTAATTCCGCCAAAAAACAAAATGGCAAGACGACTTATATTGGTAAGCTTCAACAGGAAAATCGCAAGAAAAATAATACCAAGTCCAACCGCAACTACTTTCAGATAAGATGCAAGAATCATGGAATATGTTCTTGTCCGGTGCATCTCGGCCATGTGTGTGGATTTGATGAGGATAAACCAGGTTGGGATGATAATGAGTCCAACGATCAGGTATTCCTGGGTGTTTTTAATAGGAGGTTCAAAAAACCAATCCCTGATCAGGAATGCGATGAGAAAAGACAGGACGGACAAAAAAACATCGAAAACTCCGATTACATTGTTGATTTGTTGTTCCCTTTCCTTAATCATGATGAATTATTTAGCTACTGAAAACAAATTTAATTTACCTTTGTTTGTCCTGAAGCCCAAAAATCATACCTTCAATTTTTGTAATACAATCATGCTGAAAATCAGTGTTCTGTTGTTTGAATTAATTCCATAAATGGGAAAAAAGTTCATCATAGAGAATTATTTGATTTATTTCAGCTCGTGATTCAAATGGTTTTTGAATGGACGAAATTAACCTTTTTTGCATTGAGTCAGTATAAAGATTCTATATTTTTTTATGAGATTTTTTTCCATTGTGACTATCTGCCGTAATAACCTTGATCAGCTGAAAAAGACTTATTACAGCATCAGAAATCAGTCTTTCACTGATTTTGAGTGGGTTGTGGTGGATGGGAACTCCGATGACGGGACCAGGGAATGGCTTGAGAAAAACCATTTGGCAAGGTGGAGGTCTGAAAAGGATCACGGGATTTTCGATGCCATGAACAAAGGAATGAAACGGTCAGAAGGCCGGTACCTCATTTTTATGAACAGTGGTGATGCCTTCGCCTCCCGGGATGTCCTTGAAAAATCATATGAAAGAATTTCCGAAAGGAGTTTTCCTGGTTTTGTTTACGGTGATTCAATTGATATTGACGAAACCGGAAATCAATTCTACAGGAGGGCTAAAGCATACAAAATGAACATGATCGGAATGATAACCCAGCATCAGTCCATGTTTTTCGCACGCAATGCGATAGGCAGCACTTTGTACTCAGATGCATATCCTGTTACTGGAGATTATGCCTTTATCAGTGAGATTTTGAATAAACTGGATGCAGGAGACATACTTAAACTGGACTTTGCGGTCAGCAAGTTCAGTATGGGAGGTACCAACGAGCAATACAGGTACAAGGCATTAAAAGAAGATTTTCGCATCCGGAAGCATATCATTCAACTCCCATTCCTGTTCAATGGTATGCTGTATATTATGCATTACCTGCATACAATGGTGAAGAAAAATAGCCCTGCTGTCAGGTTCCTGCGACATAAAAAATTGAATATTCATTGATTTGCAAATCTGTCTTAACCAAAATGATCAGATTGAAAAAGAGAATTTATCTATATCCACTCTCATCAGCAGAAAACATACTGGGAATTTATAACCCGTACATGGACGACCTTAAAAACGCTTTCTCTGAATATTACAGGGTGGTTAACAATGAAAAGCCTTCAAGCAGGGGTACCCTGGATTTTTTAAAATACCTGACAAAAACTGATTATTTCTTCTTCAACTGGATTGAGAAACTTCCTGAACATCGATTTGGGTATTTTCAGACACTGTTCCTGTTTTTCCTAATTCCATTGCTTAAAATGATGGGTATTAAAATCGTTTGGACGATGCATAACAAGTTATCCCATTCCGGTAAACATATGGTGCTGATCAGGGCAATTTTCAGGCTGATGCTTAAATCCTCTGATCTGATACTGACCCATTCACGCGAAGGTATTTTGTTTGGCAACCAGGTTAGACCGGGATCGGCTGGTAAGATTGTCTATTTTGCTCATCCTGTAAAGGACAGAAGAACTGAAGCATCTCAGGAAAAGAAAACGGATGTACTGATTTGGGGAACTATATCACCTTACAAGGGGATCGATCATTTTCTGGAGTTTATTTATAAAAATAATCTGCAGTATAAATACCGGATACTGATCGTTGGATCAGCTTCACCGGCATATGAAAAGCGATTAAAAACCTATGAAAATGAAAAGATCAAAATAAGGAATGAGTTCATCAGCGACAAAGACCTGAAGGAGCTGATCAATACATCCAAAATTGTTCTGTTTACCTATTCCAGGGCTTCCATCCTGAGTTCAGGAGCACTGATGGATTCTCTTGGTTACGGAGCCAGGATTGCAGGTCCCCATGTTGGCGCTTTTGCTGACCTTGCAGAAGAAGGAATCATCAAAACATTTATGGAATTTGAGGAACTGGAAGCAGTCCTTGAAAGTTCACTGGATGACAGTATCATGGCTGATAACAGAGAGAAGATCAACAAATTTTTAGCAGACAATTCCTGGGAGAAGTTTGCGGAACACGTTTTCAATATCCTGGAGGAAAAGGGATAAACCCAGGTCTTAGCCCTGAATTCCTTTTGTTTTTGCCTGAAAAACAATCGCGTAGAGTTTCATCTGTTTAATCATAGAGGTCAAACCATTGGCACGGGTGGGAGAGAGGTGTTCCCTGAGACCGATCTGGTCAAGGAATTTCATGTCGGCATTGATGATCTCTTCCGGTTTACGGCCTGATAATACCCTGATCAGCAGGTTCACAATTCCTTTGGTGATAACCGCATCGCTGTCGGCTTTGAATATTACTTTACCATCCTGCATCTCAGCCATCAGCCAAACCCTTGACTGACATCCGGATATCAGGTACTGATCTGTTTTGAATTTCTCCTCAATCACCGGCAATGAGTTTCCCATTTCTATCAGATGATTGTACCTGTCCATCCAGTCGTCAAACAGACTGAATTCGTCAACGATTTTTTTTTCGGTTTCCTGAATTTTCATAATGGATGCTATCACATAATAAACTATGCAAACATTTCCCGGGTTTTCATGATGGCGTCTGCCAAAAGGTCAATTTCTGATTTTGTGTTGTAAAAAGCCAGTGAAGCCCTCAAAGAACCTGTCAGACTGAACATGTCCATGAGTGGTTGTGCACAATGGTTGCCGGTCCTCAAAGCAATCCCGTATTTATCAATGATTGTCCCTGCATCATAGGGATGGATTCCCTCCAGTAGAAAAGAAACGACACCTATCCGGGGTGCTTTTTCAGCTAAAATAGTCAAACCTTCAATCTCACACAGCCTGCCATTGGCATAGTTCATTAATTCTGCTTCATAGTCCATGATATTTTTCATCCCCAATGCATCTATATACTCAATTGATGCATTGAACCCTATCACATCAGCTACGTTTGGTGTACCGGTTTCAAATTTAAACGGCAGTTCGTTGAAGGTTGTCTTTTCAAATGTCACGGTTTTGATCATCTCCCCTCCGGTCTGATACGGGGGCATCTCCTCCAGCCAATGCTCTTTCCCGTATAGAACGCCCACTCCCATAGGACCGTAGAACTTGTGACCTGAAAAGCAATAAAAATCACAATCCAGATCCTGCACATCAACCACTTCGTGAACAATTCCCTGAGCGCCGTCAATCATAACCGGAATGTTTTTGCTGTGAGCCATTTCAATCATCTTTTTGATTGGATTGACCACTCCAAGAGCATTGGAAATATGTGTGACGGCGACAATCTTTGTCTTTTCTGTCAACAATTGGTGATATGCTTCAATATCCAGAATACCTTCGCTTGTGATTGGAATTACTTTAAGCTTTGCACCCTGAGTCTCGCAGACTATCTGCCATGGGACAATGTTGGCATGGTGTTCCAGTGCAGAAATAATCATTTCTGAACCCGGCGTTAAATACTTTTTACCAAATGAATGAGCTACCAGGTTGATAGAATCGGTTGCCCCTTTCGTAATGATCACTTCATATGTGTGCCGTGCATTGATGTATTTCCGGATGTGTTCCCTGGCGTTTTCAAATGCGTCGGTTGCCTGCTGGCTCATATAGTGAACACCACGGTGAACATTGCTGTTGATGGTTAAATAGTAGTTGGAAATGGCGTCAATGACGCTCATGGGTTTTTGTGAAGTTGCAGCATTATCAAAATAAACAAGCGGTTTACCGTAAATTACCTGGGCAAGGGCCGGAAAGTCCTTTCTGATTGTTTCTACATCGAAGTGCAAAGCCACTGTGGTTAAATTTTGCTCACGTCAATATTGAACTCGTATTTCTTTTCCTGGTTCTTACAGTGCAGGACACACTGGTCACATATAGCCAACTCTCCGCGCAACCTTTTTTTAACCAGGTCATCAATCCTGTCTTTCAGCGGGTCAATGGTGATCTGATTGATCACTTCGGCAGCAAAAGCGTACATGATCAGAATTTTGGCATTGTATTCACTGATCCCGCGCGATTTTATATAAAAAAGTGCATTCTCGTCGAGTTGGCCAACTGTTGCACCGTGACTGCATTTCACATCATCGGCATAAATTTCAAGGAAGGGCTGTGAATTGGCAGTTGCTTTATCGGTCAACAGAATATTCCGGTTGGTTTGAAAGGCATTTGTTTTTTGCGCATCTCTTCTTACCAGGATGTGTCCTCTGAACACAGCGCTGGCTTTATCATCCAGAATGCCCTTGAACAACTCGTTGGAAGTACACTGAGGAGCTGCGTGATCAACAAAAACCTGGTTGTCCACATGCTGATCTTTGTCCATCAGATAGAGCCCGTAAATATCAGCGTGGCTTCCTGTACCGTTCAGTTTAACATTGATCTCGTTCCGGATCATGCCGCCATTGAGAGATACCGCAAACGTTGACAGCGTACTGTCTTTCTCCTGGTGGAAAAAGTTTGAGTTGATCAGGGAGGTGTTGTTATTCAGATTTTGAAGTTTATAATGGTTCAGTGAGGATCCCTCATCCAGATAGACCTCTGTAATAGTATTGGTAAGGCTTGCCTCAAGATTATGTGAATCATCGCAATGAACAAGGGTGAGTCTGCTGTTTTTCCCGAGAATGACCAGGTTGCGGTTCTGCACAAACAGGTTGTAATCCCTGTCGAGGATGTTCACCATTTGGATGGTCTTATACGTTTCAATTCCGTCAGGTACATAGATAAATATTCCATCCTGGGCATATGCAGTATTGAGCGCGTGGAGGCCGTTCTGGCCGGCAGCGGCATATTTGTTCAGATGCCTGAGTACCAGGTCGGGAACTTCGGCCAAAGCCCTTGCAAAACTTCCGATAATGGTACCGTTAGGAAGTTTCAATAAAGGTTTATCCCGGTAGGTATACCATCCATTGTACAACGAGATGATGTGGGTGTCGAAATCGGGCACTTCGCAACGGAAGATTTTATCCATATCCACATTGCCATTGGCCGGCTCAAAAAGAAGACGATAATCCCGGTCAAGAATTTTTTTCAGGTCGGTATTTTTCCAGGCTTCATCTTTTTGTGTTGGAAAATCAAGTTTGAGAAATTGCCTGAACGAAGCTTCCCGCATCTGTGTTAACTCAGGAGGGTCATTCAGGAATATTTTGTCTTTGTTCTCCTGGTAGAGGTCAGCTATTTTCTGTTTTAAAGTGGTTTCAGCGATCATATCTTTCATGTTTAGACGGCTTTTTTAAGCCATTCATAGCCTCTCTCTTCCAACTCAAGCGCCAGTTCTTTTCCTCCTGTCCTGGCAATTTTCCCTCCGAATAATACATGCACGAAATCGGGGATGATATAATCGAGCAGCCGCTGGTAGTGCGTGATGACAATGGTTGCATTTTGGGGCGACTTCAGTGCATTCACCCCTTTGGCGACTATTTTCAGTGCATCAATGTCAAGTCCTGAATCGGTTTCATCGAGAATGGCCAGTGTCGGCTCCAGCATGGCCATCTGAAAAATTTCATTGCGCTTTTTTTCACCACCCGAAAATCCTTCGTTAACGGAACGGCTTGCAAGGCTCTCTTTGATCTCCAGCAACTTCCTCTTTTCCTCCATTTGTATTAGAAAATCGCCTGCCGAAAGTGGATCAAGTCCTTTGTGTTTCCGGTGTTCATTGATCGCAGTTCGCATAAAACTTGAAATGCTTACGCCCGGAATCTCAACCGGGTATTGGAATCCAAGAAAAATCCCCTCCAGTGAACGCTCTTCGGTAGAGAGGTCAAAAAGGTTTTTATTCAGGTAGGTGATCTCACCTTCGGTTATATCATATCCTTCCTTGCCTGCGATGACGGATGCCAGTGTGCTTTTTCCTGTTCCATTCGGCCCCATGATGGCATGCACTTCCCCTGCGTTCACATTCAGATTGAGACCTTTGATAATCTCTGTATCGTTGATTGAAATATGTAAGTTTTTTATTTGAAGCATTTTATGATTATTTATCTCTTTGTTTTTCTTGTATTATGATTATCCTACACTACCCTCAAGGCTTATTGCCAGTAGTTTTTGTGCTTCCACGGCAAATTCCATAGGCAATTGTCGCAGCACCTCCTTCGCGTATCCGTTTACAATCAACCCGATTGCTTTTTCCGAATCAATCCCTCTCTGGAGGCAATAAAACAACTGTTCATCGGATATTTTTGAGGTTGTGGCCTCATGTTCAACAATGGAAGTGCAGTTTTGTGTATCAATGTATGGAAATGTATGAGCACCGCACCTGTCGCCCAGCAACAACGAATCGCATTGTGAAAAGTTTCTTGAGTTTTCAGCTCTCCGACTGATTTTAACCAGTCCGCGGTAGCTGTTGTTGCTTTTCCCGGCAGAAATCCCTTTTGAGATGATCGTGCTTTTTGTGTTCTTGCCAATGTGTGTCATTTTCGAACCCGTATCAGCCTGCTGATGGTTGTTGGTGACGGCCACAGAGTAAAACTCTCCGATGGAGTTATCGCCCAGCAACACGCAGCTTGGATATTTCCAGGTGATGGCCGAACCGGTTTCAACCTGCGTCCAGGATATTTTGGAATGGCTTCCTTTGCACATGCCACGTTTGGTCACAAAATTATAAATGCCTCCAACACCCTCTTTGTTTCCCGGATACCAGTTCTGCACGGTGGAGTATTTGACCTCTGCATCTTTCAGCGCCACGATTTCAACAACAGCAGCATGCAATTGGTTTTCATCGCGTTGGGGAGCTGTACAGCCCTCAAGATAACTCACATATGCGCCTTCTTCTGCTATGATAAGCGTTCTTTCGAACTGGCCTGTTCCGGAGGAGTTGATCCTGAAGTAGGTGGACAGTTCAACCGGGCACCGAACACCGGTCGGAATATAGCAAAACGACCCATCTGTGAAAACGGCTGAATTGAGTGCAGCAAAATAGTTGTCTCCTACCGGTACGACTGACCCCATATATTGTTTAACCAGATCCGGGTGATTGATAACGGCTTCGCTGAAAGAACAAAAAATGATCCCTAACTTTTTCAAGGTGTCCTGAAAAGTGGTCTTTACCGAAACACTATCGAATACTGCATCTACTGCAACACCGGCAAGTTTTTTCTGCTCTTCCAGAGAGATACCGAGCTTTTCAAAGGTTTTCAACAATTCCGGATCTACTTCATCCAGCGAACTGAGCTTGGGTTTCTTTTTTGGTGCAGCATAATAGATGATCTCCTGGTAGTCGATGGGTGGAATCTTCAGGTGTGCCCAGTCAGGCGCCTTCATGGTGAGCCATTTCCGGTATGCTTTCAGCCTGAACTCCAGCATAAATTCAGGTTCCTTTTTCTTTGCTGAAATAAAACGGATGATATCCTCATTCAATCCCTTGGGAGCGGTATCCAT
>JBLRXC010000035.1:0-24504 GCA_047920975.1 Bacteroidales bacterium
AAAAAATCGACAGGAAGAATTTCAGGATCCCACTCAAAAACTTCAATAGGTTCTGCGAAACCAATCGTCATCAATTGATTGGGTGCATGCTGATCCATGAGCTGTTTCCAACGGGTAACGATTTTCAAGGCATCTTTTTTCTCCCGGGAATTACCAGGTAAAGGGGTCACATCAAAATACAAGGGTTCATTGAAAAAATCATAGGCAAAAATGAACGGATTATTGCTGAGTCTTTTAAGCATTTCAATGGTGAAGTGCTCAAGCTGATGATTTTCAACCGGGGCCCTGATCAATAGCATTACCCTTAGGTCATTTTCAGCCGGTATCTCTAAAAATTGCTCCAGCGCATCCAGAATAATTTTTAAATCCTGCTGAACATGCAAACGTTTATCATCGGCGCTGTAAAAAGAAATTGTCCTGGCGCTCACCAACCTGTCAAAACAAAGCCTGATGGAGTTAAAACCCATCTCCCGGATCAACTGCATATGGGCCTGTATCTGCCTATAAGTTCCATCTTTTGTGTCTGATTCATAAATATTTGGGTCTTCATAATCTCTGACAGGTGACAGCCAGCAAGTATCCCCCGAATTTCTGAAACTGACAACATAATTCAGCATAAGCGGGAAAAACGGCTCTTCATCAATCTTAAAAGTCTTGTCATCCAGGGTTACAAACCCCTCCTTCTTTTGATCAGAGAACCTGATGGTTTTAGCAGTCCGTTTTTTTTTAGTTCCCTTTTTGGCTGACTCATAATCAGGATATATCAGCAGGGAATTGAATTGCAGGGAAGGACTTATTTTAAGAAATGAATCCCAGTAAGCCTTCTTTGACATGGCATCGAAGTGGATGGCATTGTAATGAAACTGTAAGGTTTGAAAAATACTGTGTGCGACAAAAATAATGACAAGCACTAATGTCATGATACGTGCAATTTTCTTCCGGTGATAAATCCCGTATGTAAGCAATGTCGCCAAAGGGATGGCCAGCAAAGCATATGACTCAATAAAAGCCCTGTGTCCGTAAGTTCCACCATACCACCAACACCACCAGGATAAAATTACATAGGTGTTCAGTACAGTAAAGATTGTAATGGGCAGGAAAAATTCTCTGTTCTTTCTGACCAGCAACAAAATGCTCAAAACACCTATCAGCATTACAGGCGTATAGATAAACCAACCTTTCCTGTATCCAAACAGACCCTTCCAGATTTGCGGGTTGCTGAAAAAGAAATGCTCATCCTGGTATGAATAGTAGAGCCATTGACCGGTCGTTTGTTTCCAGTAGATCATCTGCGGAACCCACACCAACAAAGCAATGAAAGAGAGCAAGACTAAGCTTTTCCAGTTTGAAATAAGCAGGCGTAATTTATCTTTAAGCAATCCGGCTGAAGAAACCTGATAAAAGAGAAAGAAAACTACAATCAATATATTGCTTGGCCTGATCAGCGAAATGATGCCCACCAATAGTCCCAGGATTAATGAATTGCTTGTCCCCGGATGTTCATGCCATTTGATGGTGAAATAAATGAAGATTGAAAAGAGTGCAAATGTGTAGGAATGAGGCATTGGAGCCTGAATAGTCGTATAAAACAACAAATTGGTTCCAAAAAAAACCAGCAATAGGACGAAGGCAGTTATCTCATGTGAAAAATAACGCAACAAAACCTTCCTGAGAAAGATCAGGCCGATGATCATATAAAATAAGCCACTGAAGAGCAACCAGAATGCAAAAGGAGGAGAAAACCCATCGGTTGGTTCGCCGGCTAAACTTGCACTGATGTAGCCCAAACCATAGAAAGGAAGGTATAAAAACGAAAGTCCCATACTCATTTTACTGGTGTATCTACCGGTTGGGGAGATATGGGGCCAGAATTTATCTTTGAGCAGGGTTAAATCTTCATCAATGAAGCCCATGGACAGATCGCCATAATAAAAAAGTGCCGGCAGGTATGCATAATAGTTGATAACATCCCACTGAATCACTTTTTCCGGATTTTCCCAATTCTTATTGTTGAAATTAGTCCAGACAACAGCAATAATAATGATCCAGATTGGTATTAGGCTGATGAACCCGGGTTTTTTCAAGATACAAACCTTTTAAAATGGAAGATCGTCTGTTGAATGCTCCTCTGGTTCAGGAGGTATTTCGGTACCAGGAGGTATCTTTTCAGCACCGGGATCTCCTGCTCTTTCAGAAGATGCTTTGATTAATCGCCAAACTTTCACATCGGTATACCACCGGCCGTTAAACTCCCGGCTTTCGATATTGATGGATGCAGTGACCTTTTCGTTGATTTGAAAAGATTTCAGATCAATTTTATCACCCCATGCAATAATGCATACTTTTTTGGGATATTGCTCTTCGGTTTCAATGATAAATCCTTGTTTTCTCCAGGTTCCATTGCGACCTTCACCGGTCTCTTCCGGTAATAACTGTATGAGTTTTCCTGTAATCTCCATATGCTGTTTGTAAAATTATAAAATAAACACTGCACAGTACAAAAATGAAATAAATTTTCCGATAAAAGTAAATTGGTTAAAACTTTTTACAGAATTACATCACGGGAGTTCCTATCAGGTTCGGATCATCTGATTTTTCAATCCCTGTAATCAGAACATCCATGAAGTTTTTCAGGGAAGATTTATCATTGGTTCTGAATTTCACAGGTATGTAATGCTCACCATATCCGCCGGCGTAATTTCTCTGATCGATTTTCTCAACCAATACCCGCTGCGTTTTACCTATAAAAGAGCTCCTGTAGATGCGTTTGTTTTTTTCTGCAAGATCACGGATAAGGGTGCTTCTTTCATTTTTTATCTGATCCGGGAGCTGGCCTTGTAATCGCTCAGCCCTCGTACCTTTACGGACAGAATATTTAAAAGTATGGATATGGCTGAAACCTATCTCTTCTACCACCCTGCAGGTTTCTTGAAAGTCATCTTCTGTCTCTCCCGGAAAACCTACAATGATATCGGTTGTGAAATTAAAGTCGGAGTATTTTTTTTTGATTTTATTCACCATTTGAGTGAATATGTCAACTGTATATTGCCTGCGCATTCTAAGCAGTACCTTTTCCGAACCACTCTGCAGGCACATATGAAGGTGCGGAGTGAGTTTAGGATGGCCAAACAGTTCAAAAAGTCTGTCGCCGAATCCTTCTGGTTCAATGGATGATATCCGTACCCGGAAATCACCGGGAATGTTGAGAATACGTTCGACCAGTCCTTCAAAGTTCAATCCATTGTGCTCATATCTGCCGATGTTTACACCGGTCAGAACAATCTCTTTAAACCCTTTGTCGAGAACCTGTAAAATATTTGCTTCAATATCCGAAAATGGCCTGCTTTCTGCCCGTCCCCTCACATGAGGTACGATACAAAATGTGCAAAAGTTATCGCAGCCATCCTGGATTTTGATCATACTCCGTGTTCGCAAACCAGCATCAGGGGCGCCAAATGAAAACCTGTTCCTGTTAAGCTCATCGGGGGTAATGATCTCTCCCCTGAAATGGCTGTCGAGCAGGTTAAAAATCTGGCCTTTGCTTTCATTTTCAACCAGGTAGGTGATCCGGTCATTTTTTTCGAGTTTTGCTTTATGGTTGTTGACCATGCAACCTGTCACCACCAGGACGGTCTCTTCATTTCTCCGGAAAGCCTGGCTTACGTTCTGCCTCGATTTATGATCGCTCATGTTGGTCACCGTGCAGGTGTTGATCACATAGGCATCCGCCGGCTTGCTAAAATCAACGATTTCATATCCTGCATTCATAAAATCAGTTGTAACAGAATCTGTTTCGTATTGATTTAACCTGCAGCCGAGGGTTTTGAAAGCGATCTTTTTCCTCATTTTAGTTCGAGCATCTTACGATCAACAAATTCTTTCAATTCCTGTTCAGTTGGAAGATTTATCAGATATTGACTTACAAACAAGTTTTTACTCATGCCTGCAGTTGCATATTTTACCAAAGTATTGTTACTGCCCGTGCAAAGAAGAATACCAACCGGATTTCGATCTGACTTTTGTTTTATTTCTTTTTTGAAGTAGTTAAGGTAAGCATTTAATTTTTCTGTTTTCAGATTTACCAGAGCATCAAGCTTTTCCTTATTTTTTGATAGATCAGATCGCTCAAAATAGAGTGTTGCTATTTGTCGCCGTAATTCTCGCACACTCCAGGTTCCATTTATAGCTTCGAATTCGTAAAATGCCCTTTTGGTCGTATCTGTTATTTTTATGAGTTCCGTTATATGAGAAAAAGACAGACTCCTGATAATTCGTTCAGAGGTAATATTTGTTTTTTCCTTTTGCGTCAAGATCGTCAATTCATCAGACAGTGTCTGGCGAATTAAGTTTTGAGGGATTCCATTAGATTCATCAGACACTGTCTGATGAATTTCTGAGATAGATTTGACAGGAACAAACTGTGGAATTGATGAGCCAATTGATGGATAAATTTGATAAAATTGCCGGTAAAGTCTAAGGTTGGTGATCGAAGTACCATCAACCTGGTTCTCAATTTTTGCTGAAATTTCTTCCAGAAGACGGTCACCATATTTTGCCCTGTCTTCACCCTTTTGCTCATACTCAACAATATAATAGCCGAAGAGCCAGTTGCGCAGGGTCAATGAGGAATTAACGGCATTAATAGCTCTAACCTTGAAAAATTGACTGGTGCTTTTTAGAAGTTCAGCAAGATTTTTTATGTTCATTCAGACGGGTTCATTTGCATTATACTGTTACAAAAGTAAGTAAAGTAATCTCAAGGTATACTGTAACTTAATACCGCTCTGGCGGTACGAATCCGTCAGTTGACAGATATTTAGTATTCCAGCGAAATGCGAGACCACTACTTTAATGTGGTCAGTTTTTGCTCCAAAGGAGTCCCTCCGGGGCAAACCTGTTTTCTGGCGGTATAATAACTTTAGAAAATCTTCAATCTGTATTGATGCTTAACAATTATTTGAATATTTGCACATCCGATTGTGCATTATTATTGATTTTTTCACAAATTTCTGTGCAATGATTCATCCTCTTGAAAATTCAGATTGTTTGGTTCAAAAAGTTCCTTAGAGGTTTAAACGCTATTTACTATCAAAAATAAATATTGATAACAGGTTAGTCGGCATAAAAATATCAGGATTGCCAAATGCTTACCTTATTAAAGATTCAGTTGAAATTTTTCCCAAGGTTTTCTCAAATAGCTGGTTTTCTGGGAAAAGAATTTCAAAGAAATTATATCCGAAAAGTTTTTGATTTATGGAGAAACTATCAATCAGAGGTTACAGGATGTAAATATTATGTCGTGGCGGGACATCAGTTCTTTAACCAACTGAAGTATCTGGTTAGTCCTTAACCCACTTCCCCGCTCCAACAGTTTTTGACTTCTGATTTAAGATTCTGTAAGCGTAAACCCCTTTTTTAAGATGGGAAATTGAAATTTCCCAGACCATTATTTCAATGCCTTATTAATGATATCTTCGGGGCGATTGACCCAAATCCATGGCCGGCTTCGTACCCAGCCATTATAAACTACCTCATTCTTTTTGTTGAAAATAGCCAGATGAGGAACACCATCAATCTTTAAATCATCATAGATTTGCCTACCTCCAAGTGCCTTTACCCATTCAAAATTATACTTTGGTCTTTCATGTTCTGTATAATAGATACTGTCCCTTCTACTCATTGAAAGATAAACACCATAAAAAGCTACATCATTACTCTTATATTTCATGGCAAGATCAGAAAACGGCGGGTACTCATATTTGCAACGTGAGCAATTAGCCGACCAGAAAAGGCAGACAACAACTTTTTCATCCTCATTGCTGGCAGATGTGATGGTATCGCCAGCCGAGGTTAAAAAAGCATAACTTGCCTTTACCGGTATCTGTTCGTTTAAAGCAGCATACCTTACGTATGCGTAATTTTCCTGCAAGAACCAGCCCATGACAGATAAAAACAATAAAACGAAGATCCGTACCAACTTCATTGAAACAGACAATTCATACCAATTTTTGCGCAAATAGAAAAATGAAGCAATAAAGCAAAGAACAATTACCGGAGCTACCAATGTTGATCCGAAAGGTTCCCATGCAATCAAGTTTAGGATAAAGGTAGGACTGAAATAAATTAACATTAATACAAAAATCTTCCGCGGTTTTACCTGTGATGATAAATACATGGTTACTGACAGCGATACTGCAACAGTAATGGCTGCAAACCAACCCTCTCCTAATATCCTTGAGCCTGTTTCGAAAAAAAGCAATACTAAACCGGCCACAAAAGCAAGCTTAAACGATTTTTCAATTTTAAGCTTATTTATCCCAAACCCAATAAAATAACCAAGCAAAGAAAGAAAATTAACCAACAATAACGGGCGAATCATCATTGTCAATGTTTTCCATTTCATAATTAACAGAATTCCTGCAGATGAAATCATCAGAAGCAAGATTAATTGAAAAGTAAGGTGTTTGATGCCAGGTTTTTCAAATCTGTTTATTCCCAGCAATATGCCAGCTAATAGTACAGCCTTTATAGATATATTAAAATCTTTCAGGAAAAAAGAAGTAAATAATAATACCGATATGACTGGTATAAGAATGTTTTTATTTAAATTCACAAGATTCTACTAATATTAAGAACTGCAAACTTTTTTTAAACTTTTATTCAATTATCATTTCTTCACATAAACCATTGCATGCTGAATTTCCTGCTACACCACATCTGTAGACTTTGTTGCATCCTCCATTAACACATTCAACGTTTAAAAAAATGCTACAATAAATATCATATCTGCATCGGCAATCTATTCCTCCTCCTCCTCCTCCTGGTCCATCAATAATTAATTCTTCATTACCATTCAGCCAGGATAAATCAATTTTGTCAGAATGATTAATAAGATAATCAATTTCATCAAACGTCAATAATGTACAAAAATTAACAACAAAGGTTACTGAATCAACTAATTGATTTTCAAGAATGTAGTTTTCCCAATTCTCCACAAAATCTAAAGTGGAGCCACTTGGAGGCTCTGTTGCTTCTCGATCATAGTCTTCCACATCAATTGAACTATACAATTCCATTATTTTTTCTTTTAAAAGCGGTTCACAATCATAAGAAAGGACTATATTAATTTTTTCTTTCCAGAAATCGGCTTTTTTTTCCGGGCTAAATGTTTCATAAATTGCACCTTGGTATTTAATAGGTACTAATGCAAGTTGTTCCCTTGTCATATCCAGAAAACTACTTTTATATTTAACAGTCCATTCATTAACTTGTGGGTCGCAACTGTATTGCTCTTCATTACTTTTATTGCAAGATAAAGAAATTATAGAAATAGAGATAACAAATATTGGGTAAATTAATAACCCTTTCGACGAAATTCTTTTTTTCATTTTATTCTTTTTTTAAGTTACAAATTCTATTAAACTGACTAATTCAATTGTTCTTTCTTTCTCAAATCATTTCCCCGCCACCGAAAAATCAGTAGATGAAGTAATATTTACATTTACAATTTTCCCAATAAGCGATGTATCGGTTGAGTTAATCCTAACATTAATTCTACCCTCGGTGAGCCCCGATAGGAAATCGCCTTTGCGTTCCAGCCCACGGACAAGAACCTTGTAAGTTTTACCTATCATTTGCCGGTTGTGTTCTGCTGAAGTTTTTTCAAGGTCGTTAGTTAATTGGTGAAAACGGATTTTCTTAATATCATGAGGTACATCATCTACCCATCTGGCGCTGACCGCACCCGGCCTTTGCGAATACTGAGCAATGTAAGCCATATTGTAGCGGAATTCCTCCATGATGCGGCGGGTGTTCTCAAATTGTTCATCGGTTTCGCCGGTAAATCCGACGATAATGTCGGTAAAAAGGGTTGCCTGCGGAGTCAGTCTGCGGATGGTTTTTACAATTTCACGGTATTTATCAATGGAGTGTTTCCGGTTCATACGGATCAGCACTTTATCATCACCGGATTGAACCGGCAGATGGAATTGTTTTGCAAGATGCGGATATTGGGCAACCACCTCAATCACCTCATCGGTCATATCACGCGGATGCGGCGAAGTAAAATAGACCCAGAACTCTTTCCCGGATTCCCTGCCTATCTCGCCAATCTGGCGGAGTAGTTGTGGAAAAGAGACCTCCTCTCCTTTCTTGTCCAATCCATACGAATTCACATTCTGTCCCAAAAGGGTGATGGTTTTGTAATCCCTCTCAACAAGGTTTCTGATCTCATCAAGGATCTCCTTTGAAGGCCTGGAAACCTCTCTTCCGCGGGTATAGGGTACTGCGCAGAATGTGCAGAATTTGTCGCAACCATTCTGGATCGGAACAAATGCTTCGAACGATGATTCATATTCAGGTGCAATACTCCAGAAATCCGACATGTGCTCGTTGAGTTTCAGTTCAGCCGCCTTTTCTTTCAGTTCCCTGATCCTTGCATTCTGATATATGGGTTCCTGGATCTCCTGATGATTCAGGCTTGCAGGGGTTACTATGCCATACTGCCTGATCATTTCAGGTAGCTCCTGCAACTCACTCATCGGAAAAACGATATCGAACAGCTTCAGGAACTTTTCCCGGTCGGATGGAAGGATGCAACCGGTGACAAAGGTCAGCAGGTTTCTTTTATTTTTGGTTTTGTTCCACTTGTGAATCCTGTTGTACACCTTATCGATGGCTTTTTGTCTCACTGAACACGCAAGGATTCCAACCAAACTTGCCTCATCTTCATTATCCGTCCAGGCATAACCCATCTGTTCGATCACCGGCTTTGTGCGCTCCGTGTCCGACATGTTCATCTGGCATCCGAGGGTTATGAGGTGGTATTTCATTGCGAAGTCAAAATATCAAATAATTAAAGTTAGAAGTACAAAGTGGTTTTAGCGATCATTGTTGCCTGAGATTTCTCACTGCAGTATTGACACTGGTGATGAATATTGCTATCAGTTCATTGCTTTCATTAACTGCTTGCTGTAGTTTTTCACTATTGGGATACAGGTTGGCCAGTTCAACGATCCTTAGTGCAACGCGGGTTTCTTTCAATTCTTTGAGGACAATCTTAATTTTGTGTATAAAATCTTTTCTTGATTCAGCGCTTGAGGCTTCTCCGTAATTCAAAGCGGGTGAAGTTCCTGACCGGATCATTTGTCCGGCTAAATGCATTCCGGTATAACTTTTGGGTAAATCTTCCGCAATTTCAATGATCAATACAGCATACTTTACCAGCCTCTCCTCAAGATCACCTTTGTTCTTCTCAATCATCATTTCATGATTTTAATCACTTTTTAATTTGATTATTTGGTGTTTGTAATTTTGACTTTAAAAATAAACTTCCGCATGCAAATTCTCCGAGGGTACTGCCTGCTCTTTCAGTATATCAAAAACGTCGTAGATCATGTTCACATTGCCGCAAAGGTAGCAAAGGGTCTCTTTATCAACCGGATGTTGCCGGATGTAGTCTGTTACCCTGCCACGGAAATTTCCGCCATCTTCCTGACTGATGCATGAAATATAGCGCTCTGCGGAATAGTGGTTGTTTTCATAAGCTTCCTCCACCTTTCTGATGCCGTGCAACAAAGTAAAATCAATCTCCGGATGCGAGCGGGCGATGCTGTGAAATGGTGCAATGCCGGTACCGCTGGCAATGAAAAGGAATTTTTTGGTTTTCAGGTTCTCCTCTTTGATTGTAAAAAACCCAAACGGACCGTCTACCTCCAGGAAATCACCAGTTTGAAGTCGTTTTAACTTTTTCGAAACCAGACCAGTTTCAACCTCTTTCACCAGGATTTCCAGAAATTCATCCTGAGCGCTGCTGTAGATGGAATAGTCTCGTTTCTCGGTGTCTCCTGCCAGCCCCAGGTTCAGGTTCTGGCCAGGACGGAATTGCATTCCGTTCCGCTCCATTCTCACGATGTATGTCGAATCTGTAAGACTACGTATAGTTTGAATTTTGTATTTATTGTGTGTGATTGTTTGCATAAGTATCATTTACTTTTGAATATGACATTTCCTAAACCGCTGAGCTTGATGAATGTTCATTACAAAGGCATCAGGGATCAGGGCGGCAAAAATATCAAAAGAATCCATTTGTGAATAAATTGGCGCACCCTATGTGATTTGTACGCACGAGAGCTTGTGGGTATTGGTAGTTGAGCCAGTCCGGCCTGAACTTGCAGTAATATCGAAAAAACAGAAATTCTCTGTGTTATTCCCTATGTGACCTACTGTGCCTTTGTGGTTGGTTTTATTTTGAACCATATACATGCCCGGCGTTGCTTATAACAGGATTATAAAATTGAGCTTCTGATCAATCATCATACAACCTCAAATACTCATAGCTGTTTCCCGTCCATTTCAGGAACTTTTCAAAGTCACTGAAATCAATCACCAGCGAAGCGGTATTGATACAGGGATGAAAACTGATCCGGGTGGATTTTTTCAGGTTCTCGTCCAGAAATAGATGGACATGGTTCTCCCGGTCATTGATCAATCCGAAAGGAGTAACAGAGCCTGGAGTCACACCGAGGTACTTCATCATTCTATTCGGCGATGCGAAAGTCAGTTTTCCCTGTTTCAGCCTCTTTTCGAGGTCGTGAATGTCGAGCGCCTGTGTGTGCTCAAGGATTACAAGGTAATGGCGGTTGCCTTTGTGGTTACGGAAAAAGATGTTTTTACAATGGGTTGCCTCCAGATCCTTCCAATATTTTTTGGCCTCTTCGATGGTAGGCGCGGGGGGATGTTCCAGGTATTCATAAACGATACCAAGCTCGTTTAGAATTTTATATAATTCGGGTTGTCCGTTCATGCTTTCTGTTTTTAGAAATTCCGGATTTCGTCAGATTCATAAATGCGTTCAGCAGCGGTTTCATGCAAGGCAACCGATATCATCGCTTTTGCAACCGTTGCAGCCTCGATCCCTTTGTATTTCTTCAGCTTGCCGATAAAGAGCGGTTCGAGCACACGGTAAAGCCGGGCTGCAATCTCCTCACCCGTCCGTTGTTCTTTCCTCTTACCGAGCAATAGGGAAGGTCTGAAAATGAACAAGTGTTTGAACTGTACCTGCTTAAGCGCCTGCTCAACCTCGCCTTTCACCCGGCTGTAAAAGAACACCGACTTTGTATCGGCACCCATGGAACTGACAACCAAAAACTTTTCAGCCCCGAAATCGAATGTTTTTTTGGCAAAGTCAAGTACATAATCATGATCTATTTTCCTGAAGGTTTCTTTGGTTTTCGCTTTTTTGATCGTGGTTCCCAGTGCACAGAATGCATGGTCAATTTTTTCATTGATCACAAGTTGATTAATGGTACCCTGGGTTGCGATATGCATGATGATCTTTTCCGATGCAGATTCAACCGGCCTCCTTGCAACCACATGGATCGTATTGTACTGATCCGAATCTGCAAGCATTTTCACAAGTGATGATCCCACAAGTCCTGTGGCTCCGGCGATGAGCGCTGTTTTCATCAATAAACAGAAATTAGAGTTACATTTATCACCGCAAATTTAACCCGAAAAAAATGAACAGACAACGGCTCATTGTCGGGCTACTGGTACTCATTATCACACCATTGGGATTCTACACCAAGTTCTACGAGGGTGCAGGTAGCCGGTGGGTCAATGATTCCTTAGGGGGATTGCTCTACGTTGTCTTCTGGTGCCTGGTTGTCTTCATTGCATTTCCGAAAAGCAGGTCTTCACGGATTGCCGTTGCAGTTTTTCTTGCCACCTGCCTGCTTGAGTTCCTGCAACTGTGGCGACCACCCTTTCTTGAGTTCCTGCGAAGTTTCTTCATTGGAAGGACGATTTTAGGTAACTCGTTCAATTGGATGGATTTTCCGTATTATTTTATCGGTAGCGTTATCGGGTATTTTATCATTAGGGTAGTTCGGTGGGGAATAAGATAAAACCTGAATATAGGAATGGGATAATTGGGGATTGCCATTCCTAAAATATCCGCTTTTTTTGGAATCCGATTCCAATAAAATCCTCAATAATCAAACTTTAAAACATCCACTCCAATAACCTTTCCCTGTCCGCATCCGTGAGCAGATGATGATTGCCATTCACCTTGTTTCGGATCATGGCGCTGAGCAGATCGCATTTTTTCTCTTCTCTGATTCCCGTTTCATTCAATCTTACCGGGCTACCAATCAGCCGGTAAAATGACTCAAATGCGGCGATGGTGTCATCAGGGCCGGAAGCGCTAAACACCGCTTTTCCGAGCGCTGCTATCCGTTCCGGTATCCGTTCTTTGTGGAGTTTCATCCAGGCCGGGTAAACAATGGACAATGTGGCTCCGTGCGGTGTATCGAACAGCAGAGAGATCTCATGGCTGATGGCATGAACTCCCCAGTCGCCCGATTTCCGTCCGTACATGGTGAAGCCGTTGAGCGCCATGGTGGCGGCATACATGATCTTTTCCCGCAGATGGTAACTGTTCAGGTCATTTAAAAGCTCAGGTCCGTATTCAATGGCCTCCCGGATGATTGAAAAGACAAAACGGTCAGACAGTGTTGCTTCTCCCTCGCCAAAATAATTCTCCAATGCGTGTGCGATCAGGTCGCTGATGCCATAGGCTGTGTAGTTTTTGGGAACGGAAAAGGTATATGATGGATCCAGAAAAGAGTGTGCAGGATAGGTCAGCCGGTGCCCCCACCCTATTTTCTGTCCGGTGGTATGGTTCTGCAACACGGCATACTGGTTCATCTCTGAACCGGTTGCGGCCAGCGTGAGAACCGTAACCAGGGGGATTGCAGTCAGGGGTTTTTGCCGGTTGGTCATAAACTCCCAACCTGAATGACTAACGGGAATTGTAACCGAGATCACTTTGGCCGAATCAAGCACACTGCCTCCGCCAACTGCCAGAATAACATCGGGACTGAATTCCCTGCCAAGCTCTGCAGCTGCATCCACATCTTCGATCACAGGGTTTGGCTTGATGCCGGAATATTCGGCAACGCTGGAGCCGATGGTATTCAACTGCTTCATCACAGCATCATAGATGCCATTTTTGAGAATGGAGCCTTTTCCATAGACCAACAACACTTTTTTCCCATAACCATCAACGACCTTTCCGAGATCATTGACCACATCTTTCCCAAAATGCAGGATCGTGGGATTGTCAATTTTAAATTTTTCCATTTTATATATTCATTGATGTCCTCTTAACAACAAAAGTAACAAAGCAGGGAATAAACCGTTTTTCTTTCTTCTGAAAAAATATGACTTCCGGTTGATTTGTTTCGTGACATAACCATGTAATTTGCAATTTTTGTTTGCAATTTACATAGTAAAATCAAAAAAAAATATTCTTTAAATGACTGATTATCTATTGTTTTTTTCAAAGCTTCTTGATTTAGGCTCAGTGGTTTCTAATCAATAGTGATGATTTAGCCACTAAGATTTCTATGATCTCTAAGGCACTAAGAAAACACAAAGAACCTAAAATGAATAACTTACCTGGTGGAGCCTTGGTGCTTTTGTGTTTTGTTAAGTAAAAATCAATATCGGCTAAACTCCAACAAACCTGTAAGGTAAATTACAGGATTAGGCCAAAAAGAGAACAGCTGTTAACATCTTTTTTTTTGTTATAAGAACCACCCGATCGAAAAACAAATTAATAATTTCTTTAATTTTGATACTGATTTTATACATAAGAATAAAGTTATGAAAACAAAACCACTATTAGTCCTTTCATTTTTTCTTTATAATATATTATTAGGTCAATCACCGGAATTTTTCTGGTCTAATCCCCGACCACAGGGAAATGATTTGAAAAGTACATATTTTATAAACAATACGACCGGATGGTGTGTAGGGAATGCCGGTACATTACTAAAAACCACAGATGGGGGAAACTCGTGGACTACAATATTTACAGGCACCGGCAAAACATTATACGATATTTGTCTTATTGATGACATCGGCTGGATAGTTGGTGGAAATTATGGGAGCTTAGAAAATCCGGGAGGAATAATCTTGAAAAGTACCAATGGGGGTCAGAATTGGATCATCTATGCCACCGATACACTTTCGATCCTCAATAAGATTCAGCACAGTGATAATTGTGCATGGATCATAGGAAAAGAAGGTTCTGTTTATAAATCTAACAAAGGTTCAGACTGGAATAAACAATCTTTCCCAATTTTTAGCGATCTTTTGGATTTACACTTTATAAATGATAGTACAGGCTGGATCACTAGCATTGATAATCAGATTCATTTTACTAATGATGGAGGAGGTATTTGGCAAAATCAAGAATCGAATTACCTAGGTGCCCTGTACAGTATTTATTTTATGAGTGAATCACAGGGCTGGATATCGACAGATGGCATAGGATGCACAGGAGGAATATTACGAACACTTGATGGTGGATTGAACTGGAATTACATTTCATACAACAATGCAATAGGTACCGGACTAGATATTTATTTTTGCTCTCCAAATCACGGTTTCAATGTAGGTCTTAAAGGATCAAATGGTGTAGTATTGGAGACTTTTGATGGTGGGTTAACATGGATTCCTCACTATTCGAAT
The DNA here is from genome assembly GCA_047920975.1 of Bacteroidales bacterium. Classification (GTDB taxonomy): domain Bacteria; phylum Bacteroidota; class Bacteroidia; order Bacteroidales; family JAADJA01; genus JAADJA01. The sequence continues at coordinate 14,539 of JBLRXC010000035.1, forward strand.
AATTGTACAAGTTATAATTCAATTTTCTTTAGTGATATAGAAACGGCCTATATTGTTGGAAACGGGGGTGTTATTCTTAAAACCAATAATGAAGGAAATAACTGGATAAAACTATCTCAGGGCAATACTGCTATATTGAAAGATGTCTTTTTTGTAAATGAGATGAATGGCTGGGTGCTGAATCGTGATAGCGTTATGTTAACCAATGATGGAGGAATTTCATGGAACAGACGTTTTCTTGGTAGCGACAATTTTTACAATGCGATTTTTTTCATTAATAATCTAACGGGTTGGGCTGTGGGTACAAATGGTGCAATATCAAAAACTATAGATGGTGGATTAAACTGGCAATATCAAGAGTATTTGTCAAACGTTAATTATAATAATGTGTATTTTAAAAATGAATATGAGGGATGGCTTGTAGCATCATTTTATCCACTTTTTCTCAAAACAGACAATGGCGGAGAAACATGGGATTTTGTTTATGAATTCTGGGGAACTGTTGAGGATAGTCATTTTTTAAACGAATATGAAGGGTTGGTTGTCACAAGCAATTCCATGTACAAATGGTCATTGATTTACAAAACAAATGATGGTGGTAATAACTGGATGGTAATAGATACAGTTATAGGCCAAAAAATAAAAGGTTTTAGCTTCATTAATGAATATGAGGGATACATGGTAAGCAATTCTTACAATGATGATAGCCAGGCACTTCACTATACTTCTGACGGGGGCATTATATGGGAATTAGTGGAAACATTCAACAAAGGATACAAGTTCATTTCTGTCTATTTTTTAAATAGTCAACAGGGATGGATAGGCACAGAAAAGGGTATTTGCTATACGGATGATGGTGGAAAAACCATAACTCGTTTTACAGAAATTACTGATAATCCAATTTATGACTTTTTCCAATCCGGGGATAATATGTGGGCAGTAGGTAACAATGGTACAATTTTGAAATGTTATAATCCAATTTCCAATTTTGAAAAGATTCCTGTCATATACGACGGAGTTAAATGTTTTCCAAATCCTGCATCTGAGAAAATTATTGTTGAAATTGTCGCACCTTCTTCTTTTAATATTTATTCAATATCCGGAAGATTGTATAAAACCGGTGAACTAACGAAAGGAAATAATATCCTTGATATATCATTTCTCATTGATGGAATCTATATAATTGAATTTAGAGGAATAAATGAATCTGTGAAAATAATAAAGCAAAATTGATTTTTCTTTGGCATTTTTCGATCTAAGCCAAAAGTAGTATTCTTCAATATTGATAGTTCAGAATTCAAAAGGCCGGATTAAAAATTCTTCATTATTTTTGGAACTTAAGTTACATATTTTTTGACTATGATCTCACTCAACACAACCATTGATGAGTTGAATGCCCTGAATAAAGGAACTCTGATGGAACAACTCGGAATAGAATATATCGAATTGAAGGATAAGTTTGTCAAGGCAAAGATGCCGGTTGACAACCGGACCAAACAGCCTTTCAATGTGCTGCACGGAGGCGCCAGCATAGCCCTTGCCGAAACCATAGCCAGTCTGGGTTCTGCTGCATTGGTTGACCTGAATCTTTTTGACATCAGGGGAGCTGCGGTAACGGCTAACCATATCGGATCGGTTGCGCGGGGTTATGTTTATGCCGAAGCGAGGATGATCCATAAGGGTAGAATAACCCACGTCTGGGATGTGGAGATCAAAGACCAGGGAGGCTACAGGATCTCGGTGGTCAGGATCACCGTGATCGTGATACCCAAATTGGATCCCTCAAAAGCCATCAGTTAACCGTGCTCAAACAGTTGTAAAAAGCAAATCTTAATGTCCACAGTGAAATCCACTGAATCTTTTGCAGCACTGATTCAGGTCTGTATCCGGAAGAGCATCCCTTTTGTCTGTTTCAGATTGCCTGAGCAGTCTGGTTTTCAGACATGGATCATCGAATCAGGAAAAATTCAAATGTTTGAAAAAATAGATGAGGTGTTCAATAAATCCGGTTTTGTATACGCACCCTTTCACCGCAAAACCAATTTTCCGGTTATATTGCTCGAACCGGAGACTATAATCCACAATTTTGATATGCCGTCGGATCTGACTGAACGCATTGAATTACTAAATCCTCTTTACCCGGATTTTAATCAGAATCCACCCGAAAAGACGATAAAGTCAGTATATTTAAGCCAGGCGATGGATTTTATTTCCCGGTTCGATGAAAAAATGATCAAAGCCGTTCTCTCCAGGGTTGAACACGTTGGAATTGATGAAACATTCAATACCGGAAAGTTTTTTATCACACTTCAAAACACTTATCCCGGAGCGTTTTGCCACCTGATACACATTCCCGGTACTGGAACCTGGTGCGGGGCTACCCCGGAAATGCTTCTCAGGATGGATCAAAAGATCATCAGAACGGTTTCACTTGCAGGAACCAGAAATTTTCATCAGACGGATCATTCATTGGTATGGGAGCCAAAAGAACTGGAAGAACAAAACATTGTCACCAATTATATTCTGGACTGTCTTAAAAAGTTCGGAATATCGGATTATCACATTGACCCCTTACAGACAGTCAGTGCCGGACTGGCAGTACACCTTTCGACAACCATTTCATTTAAAAAATCAGGATTGCAGGAAAAACTGAGTGCATTTATTGAGGAACTCCATCCTACACCTGCCGTATGTGGTTTACCCAAAGAGGATGCCCTCAACCTGATCCTTGATACCGAAATCCATAACCGCGAGTATTATTCAGGTTATTGTGGTCTCCTACATATGCATAATAAGAGTGATTTATTCGTCAACCTCCGGTGTATGAAAGTATTCAAAGATAAAGTTGCTCTTTTTATTGGCGGAGGGCTTACAAAATGTTCAGACCCCGAAAGGGAATGGGAAGAGACGAGGTTAAAGGCCCGGACTTTATCAAGGATTATTGATGAACTTATCTGAGGCAGTACCTGTTTTCATGCTTTTAGTAATTTCTATATTCTGATGATTATCAGTCATTCATCCCGTTAAAAATCTATACGACAATTAACCTTTTGGATATTACGGTGTTTATTCTTTTACCTTTGCCCCATTTTTGAATGCATTAATTTATCAAAAAACTCAGTATAAATGGTCAAAAACCTTGTAGTAGTTGAATCACCAGCTAAGGGAAAAACGATAGAAAAATTTTTAGGTAAAGATTTTAAAGTGATGTCGAGTTTTGGACATGTGCGGGATTTGTCAAAAAAAGATTTAAGTGTCGACATTGAAAATGGATTTGTTCCCAGATATGAAATTCCGGCTGACAAGAAAAAAACCATCAAAGAACTGCAATCCGTTGCTAAAAATGCCGTAATGGTCTGGCTGGCAACTGACGAGGACCGGGAGGGGGAAGCCATATCGTGGCACCTGATGGAGGTTCTGGGCCTTGATGATCAGAACACAAAGCGGATTGTCTTTCATGAGATCACAAAAAACGCCATTCTTAGCGCTATTCAAAACCCGCGTAAGCTTGACCGGCACCTGGTGGATGCCCAGCAAGCCAGACGAGTTCTAGACCGGCTGGTAGGCTATGAGTTGTCACCGGTATTGTGGAAAAAGGTTAAACCGGCTTTGTCTGCCGGAAGAGTGCAATCTGTTGCAGTGCGCTTAATTGTTGAAAGAGAAGAAGAAGTAAAGCATTTCCAGGTTGAATCATCCTACAAAGTGATTGGGAAATTTATCCTGATCAAAGACCAAAGCATTTCAATTCAGGCAGAACTTGACAAAAGATTTTTGTCAAAAGCTGAAGTAAGGTCTTTTTTGGAAAAGTGTATTACCGCAGATTTTACAATTACTTCAGTAGATAAAAAGCCCGGTAAAAAATCCCCGGCTCCACCTTTTACCACTTCTACCCTACAGCAGGAAGCAAGCCGTAAACTTGGTTTCTCTGTAGCAAAAACAATGCTTGTGGCCCAACAACTGTATGAATCAGGCCGGATTACATATATGAGAACCGATTCTGTTCACCTGTCGAACCTGGCTCTCTCCAAAGCAAAAGAGGTCATCGAAAAAACTTTTGGAAAAGAATATATAAAAACAAGGCAGTTTGTCACCAAATCCAAATCTGCACAGGAGGCGCACGAAGCTATCAGGCCGACTTATTTGGAACAACAGGGAATTGAGGGTGATAATGCACAAAAAAGGTTATATGAACTGATCTGGAAACGGACGATTGCTTCACAAATGGCCGAAGCACTGCTCGAAAAAACAACTGTGGTCATTCAAATCTCCACTGCGCGTGAAGTATTTATTGCCAAGGGTGAAGTGATCAAATTTGATGGGTTTCTGAAACTTTACCTGGAATCGACTGACGATGAAGATCAGGAGGTTCAAAAAGGATTGTTGCCTCCTTTGAGTGCCGGTGACAAAATGGGCAGAGAAGAGATCACAGCTACCGAAAAGTACAGTCAGCCTCCACCTCGGTATACTGAGGCCAGTTTGGTAAAGAAACTTGAAGAGCTCGGCATTGGAAGGCCATCAACATATGCGCCTACCATTTCAACCATTCAGAAAAGAGAATACGTAGTAAAGGAAGACCGCGAAGGAGTTGACCGGGATTTTGACGTCCTGCAACTGGTCAATGAAACAATTTCTGAGGAACGCAGGCGTGAGAAATCGCGGTATGAAAAATCCAAGCTTTTTCCGACTGATATTGGCACTGTCGTTAACAATTTCCTGGTAGAATACTTTGAAGAGGTAATGGATTATCACTTCACGGCCAATGTGGAAAAGGAATTTGACGAAATTGCCAGCGGCAACAAGGTCTGGAATGAGATGATCAGGGAGTTTTATGGTCCATTCCACAACAGGGTTCAGGAAACACTCGAAAAATCAAAAAAGCAGAGTGGTGAACGGCTCCTGGGAATTGATCCTTCAACCGGCAAAAATGTTTATGCCAAAATCGGACGGTATGGTCCTCTTGTCCAGATTGGTGAAGCAAAAGATGACGAAAAGCCAAGATTTGCCGGGATGAAAAAAGGGCAAAGTATTGAAACGATTGCACTTCATGAGGCACTTGACCTGTTCAATCTCCCAAGAACAATTGGGATGTATGAAGATACAGAAATATCAGCAGCCATCGGCCGGTTTGGACCTTATATCAAACATGCCAACGCTTTTTATTCACTTGAAAAGACTGATGATCCGATGACTATAGACCTTGAAAGGGCCATTGAATTGATCAGCAACAAGCGGAAAAAGGAAAAAGAGAGGATTATCAGGACTTTTTCAGAAGATGATTCGGTATCATTGTTGAAAGGTAGGTTTGGAGCTTACATCTCGAAAGGAAAGGAGAACTTCAGAATACCCAAAGGAACTGATCCGGCCAGTCTTTCCTATCCTGAAGTACTGAAAATAATAGAAAACTCTCCCAGGAAAAAAGAAAGCAAAAAGAAGAAGTAGGCCTGGTTCAATGCAAAGGAAATAAATTGAGTATACATTTTTTTGATGATACAACTTTTTTTGGTGAACCCTGTATAAATTGTATTATTTTGGTATTCAATAATTAAGGATTTTATGGATATTTCCCTGTATTTTGATCCAATAGAGCAACCAGGTTTTAAGATTGAAGGCAGTGGTTCAGCACACCGGCTAGGGAACCTCATTACGGGTTTTACCGAAAAAGGTAAATTCCCACAATTGCAGGATGTGGATCTTGCCATTATTGGTGTAAAGGAAGACCGCAATTGCGTATCGAATGAAGGTTGTGCAGAAGCTCCGGATTATGTTCGGTTTGAACTTTACAAGCTATTCAAGGGAGATTACAGGCCGCGTATTGTTGACCTGGGCAATCTGAAACGGGGTTATGCTGTTGAAGATACCTATTTTGCATTGTCGGCAGTTGTTGCCATGCTCATACAAAACAGAGTTATTCCAGTCATTATTGGTGGAAGTCAGGACCTGACCTACGCCAATTACCGGGCTTATGAATCACTGGGTTTGGTCATCAATATTCTGGCCGTTGATCCCATGTTTGATCTGGGAAATACAGGTCAACCCCTCAGCTCAAGAACATACCTCAATGAAATAATTCTCCATCAGCCAAATTTTTTATTCAATTATACCAATATAGGTTATCAAAGCTATTTTGTTGATAACGAGTCGGTAAAACTGATGAAAAATCTCTATTTTGACACTTACAGGCTGGGGAAGGTACGGGAGAACATTGAAGAAACAGAACCTTTGACCCGTAATGCCGACATGGTCTCGGTAGATATTTCCGCTGTGCGCCACTCAGATGCCCCTGGTAACAACAACGCAACGCCTAATGGTTTTTATGGGGAAGAAATCTGCAGGATCATGCGCTATGCAGGACTCAGCGACAAACTCTCATCCATTGGTTTTTATGAAATCAATCCGGGTAAAGATATCAATCATAAGACCTCACAACTCACGGCCCAGATGATATGGTATTTCATTGAAGGTTTTTATAACCGGTTGAATGACCGGCCTCATCTGAACAACAATGACTATATCAAGTATACTGTCTCTATTAAAAACCATAAAGACGAACTTGTCTTCTATAAGAGCAAGAAAAGTGACCAGTGGTGGATGGATGTTCCGGTTAAAAAATTCAATCCAAATGTCTACGAAAGACATCACCTGGTACCCTGTTCGTATGCAGATTATGAAACAGCCTGCAGCGATGATATCCCGGACCGCTGGTGGCAAGCTTATCAAAAACTTATGTAACAGGTAAATTATTCCGCGCGTTGGGGATTTTTTGCAATAAACTGTTTCCAGTTTGAGTATGATTTTGATGACTGGTTGGGTACCCGCTGAAGATAATGGCAAACTGCAGCAGCAAGACCGTCGGTTGCATCAAGGTACCGGGGCATCTGTTCAAAGGACAGCATATTTACCAGCATGGCGGCAACCTGTTCTTTTGAAGCATTGCCGCTCCCGGTAATGGATTGTTTGATTTTTTTTGGCGAATACTCAAAAATGGGGATCGAACGAAAAAGGGCCGCAGCCATGGCAACTCCCTGTGCACGACCTAATTTTAACATCGACTGAACATTTTTTCCATAAAATGGAGCCTCTATTGATAGTTCATCGGGTTTGTATTCGTCAATCAGGTATAATGTGCGCTCAAATATATTTTTTAATTTTAACGCGTGATTTTCAAATTTACTTAACTGAATGACACCCGAACAGATCAGTGACAGTTGCGAGCCTTCCTGCCTGATCAGTCCATACCCCATGATGTTTGTTCCTGGGTCAATGCCCAAAATGATACGTTCTGAATTCAAAATAAGAAGCTATTTTTACGTGCTGTAAATGAAGTATTTTACAAACATACACAAAAATAAGACTTACAATCTGATTATCAGACTTGCCATTATTTTTGCAACCTATTACTTCATCTACAAGCATATTTTTCACAAGCGCCGACTTGATTTTGTGGTTGAATCTTTTTCTGACCTTGTTTCAAATCCTCACTTTACTGTTCTCCTGACCTGGACATTTCTCCTGATGATCGTGAACTGGGGTATTGAATCACTGAAATGGCAATACCTGATCAATAAGGTTGAATCATTGTCTTTTCTGAAATCCTTTCAGGCTGTTTTATCAGGAATTTCCGTAAGCTTGTTTACTCCTAATCGTGTCGGCGAATGGTTTGGAAGGGTCTTCATGATGAAAAAGGCCAATCCATGGAAAGGGGTTTTTATCACCATGATCGGGAGTTTCAGCCAATTGCTGATTACCCTGATCATTGGGAGCATAAGTCTTGTTTTCTTTGTCCCAATTTATTTAGGAGAATATAACTTTTACTCAAATTATCTGCTATATGGATTGATATTGCTTGTTACGGTGATTATTGCTACACTAATTCTTATATTCCTTAATATAACTGCGGCTCCTGCAATTATACAACGATTTATCAAAAAACGGTTTGTACATTTCAACGATTATCTTTCTGTAATCTCTTCCTACAGTTCAATAGAGCTTTTAACAGTGCTGCTGCTGAGCTTCCTCAGGTATTTTGTTTTTACCCTGCAGTTTTATATATTACTCATGATGTTTTCAGTGGAAATCCCTATTTTCCATGGATTAATGATCATCACCATGGTGTTCTTTATCATGACAGCCATTCCAACGGTCACACTTGCCGAACTTGGTGTAAGGGGCTCTGTTTCTATCTTTTTCATAGGGTTGTATTTCGAAACTTTTTCTGAACTTACCGAAAAGATCAATATCGGTATATTGGCTTCTACCTCACTGCTATGGCTGATCAACCTGGCTATACCTGCAATTTTCGGTACAATTTTCGTATCCCGCCTGAATTTTTTCAGAAAAAACCAGAGATGAACATAGCCACCATTTTTCTTATTCTTTTCATTATCTTCGGGTTTCTCTATTTTATCATGATCCTGTCATATTCTATTGGCTGGTTTAGCTTAAAAGTATTTCGTGCTGCTGATCATGAAAAACTGTTTCTGAAAGTCTCCATCATTGTTCCGGCCAGAAATGAGGCAGAAAACATCTTTTTTCTGCTGAAAGACCTCTGTAATCAGACAATAACAAATAATTTATACGAAATTATTGTTGCCGATGATCATTCCACTGATTTAACAGCCCTGAAGGTAGAAGCATTCATCTCGGAACATCCAAAGTATTCCATCAAACTTCTTTCGATTCAGGGTGAACCCCAATCATCTACCTATAAAAAGAATGCCATTGGAGCAGCGGTAAGAAAAGCTTCGGGAACCCTGATCATTACAATAGACGCCGACTGCAGGGTGGGACCCTGTTGGCTTGAATCCATCATGCGGTTTTATCAGGAGAAAAAACCTAAGATGATAGTTGGACCTGTCACTTTCCATAACTCGATTTCACTTTTTGAAAAGATGCAGGCAACTGAGTTCTTAAGCCTTATTGCCATTACCGGCGGTGCTATCGGTATCAGGAAACCCATTATGTGTAACGGGGCAAATCTGGCATATGAAAAAGCCGCTTTTGAAGATGTGGGAGGCTTTGGTACCGACAAGTTTGCTTCCGGAGATGACGTATTCCTTTTATTGAAAATGACAAAGATATATGGAGGCCATTCGGTAAAATTTTTAAAATCCAGAGAAGCAATGGTTTTCACCGAGGCAAAAAAAACACTCAGGGAATTTTTTCATCAAAGAACACGCTGGGCATCAAAGAATAAGGGATATGGCATGAATATATTGTGGGTTTCATTCACTGTCTACATGGTAAACCTGCTAATCCTTGCCGGTGTTTTTCTTACATTTCTTTATCCTGAACTTGGTCCGGTCATTCTGTCAGCCATTTTGATTAAATTGATCATTGACCTGCCCATTTTGAGCGGGATCATTACTTTTGCAAAACAAAAAAGAATGTTCATCTATTCCATTCCTTTGATCTTTCTTTACCCGGCTTACATCGTCCTGACCGGGGCACTTGGAGTCATGGCTAGTTATCAATGGAAAGGACGCAAAATTAAAAATTAACGTGTCATGAAATATAAAAGCACTATTAAACAGCTGAATCATAGCGAAATAAAACAAATCCTTGATCAAATGGATAAGCGTGTGGTTTTTGACAAGACCAACATCATTCCTGACCATCGTCAGATGTATAGCAAATTAAAGGAATATATCAGCTATGAAAAAATCACGCGTAAATCAGTTCTTGGGATTGATCTTTTTCAATACAGCTTCTACGGAGAATTTGAGCAGACCCTGATTCCTTTTTTGTTGAAAAGCATGCTTGAATCAACTGTTAAGCTTTGTTTGACTAATCATGCATTCATTTTCCAAAAATACTGGCCCGAGAGAATAGAAAGAAATTTCATCAGTACAGGAGATGGTGGTTTTCTTTTATTTGACAATCCCCTGCAATCGCTTTTGTTTGCCTGTAATTTTGCCGTGGTACTCAGGGTTTATAATGCTTACCACTATTTCCCGAGGCTGAGGCGTA
>JBLRXC010000036.1:0-24012 GCA_047920975.1 Bacteroidales bacterium
CCAACAGCTTGCTCATCACACCGTGAACGGTTGCAACATCAACATCGGTGACATGTTTGCTTCAGGAACGATCAGCGGTCCGGAGCCAGGATCCTTCGGTTCAATGCTGGAGATTACATGGAAAGGGACACGACCCGTGAAGCTTACAGATGGAAGTGAGCGAAAATTCATCCATGATAACGACACCATCGCCATGCGCGGATGGGGAGAAAAAGATGGCGTTCGGATTGGCTTTGGAGAGTGTCTCACGAAGATTTTACCTGCTAAATGAGCTGGCCTGTTGAATTGATTTTACAGGATTTATCAGAAAGAATAATGGTCCGTTCAAAATAGCCGACACATAGTTTTTTGTTTTATTAACGATTTTCTATTCCTGATCATGATAAAAATAGATCCTTTTCAAATACCGGTTCCAAGACTCCACCAGATCCTCCTGGGAACGTTAGCTCCACGTCCCATCGCTCTGGCCAGCACCATCGACAGCCAGGGAAGGCCTAACCTTTCCCCTTTCAGTTTTTTTAATGTTTTCGGGGTAAACCCCACGACCCTTATCTTTTCTCCATCGCGAAGGGGACGGGATAACACAGTGAAGCATACATACGAAAATCTGAAAGAAGTACCGGAAGTTGTGATCAATATGGTCAATTATTCAATGGTCGAACAGGTCAGCCTGGCCAGTACCGAATATCCAAAAGGTGTGAATGAATTTGAAAAATCCGGACTTACCCCTGTTCCGGCTGAGAAGGTGAAGCCTTTCAGGGTTAAGGAGTCACCTGTTCAATTTGAGTGCTATGTCCGCCAGATCATTGAAACCGGAGTCCAGGGTGGTGCGGGAAACCTTGTTATCTGCGAAATAATGCTCATCCACCTTCAGGATGACCTTTTCCTTGAAACGGGTATAGTTGACCCTGATAAAATTGACCTGGTGGCACGCATGGGTGGTGATTATTACTGCCGAGCCTCCGGTCATGCTGTTTTTAAAGTTGAGAAGCCCTTGCAAAAGCTTGGGATCGGTATTGACAACCTGCCGGCCATCATCAGGAATTCAAGTCACCTTTCAGGGAATGATTTGGGGAAACTGGGCAACATTGAGGTCCTGCCATCCACACCCGAATTAAGAACATTCAGGGAAGAGGAGCAAAAACGGAATTTCTACTTTCCCTCGCCTGCTGTAATCAATGACCAAAACGTGATTGCCTGTGCTAAAAAACTGCTGGCAGAAAATCAATCAGTAACGGCTTTGAAGATATTAATGGCTTATCTGAAAAGTAATACATGAGTCCGGTTGAGAGCTTTCCTGACAAACAATAAATAGTTTTCACTGAAAATATGATTTTGTGCATTCAGAAAATATTGACGGCTGGTAGTCTGAAAAATTTGATGCGATGGGATTAAAGGCCTTAACCTTTAAAACAGTTTGCTGGCAGAGGTTCTGACGATGCGTACAGGAAATATAAATAATATTTTGCCCGTTAAATAAGGTAATCATTATATTTGCGGTCGAATTTTTTTGAAACAATCAATTATGAATATCAGACAACTTCTGTTGGTCTTATTTCTTTTCTCGGTTTCTTCAATGGTTTATGGACAGCGTGATTTTACAGATGCTGCCGATAAAGATTTCCAGGATCAGAAATATGCTGTTGCCATCGACAAGTACAAAAAAGCCTACTCAAAAGTCAGGGACCGGGATGAAAGGAACAGGATCCGTTTCCAAATGGGAGAATGCTACCGGCTGATGAATGAACCCAAACGGGCCCTTGTTTACTACCGCGGGCTCTACCGCACCGACTACTTCAAAAAGGAGCCCATCGGTTTGCTATACTATGCTGACATGCTGAGGGCTGATCAGAACTACGATGAAGCCATCGGTATATATGAGGAATATATTAAACTCAGACCCAATGATCCGCGTGGACCGGACGGGTTAAAGTCGTGTCAGATGCAGAAAGAATGGTACGGGAACCCGACCAATCACATTATCACAAATATCAGGGAACTCAATTCGCGTGAGGATGATTTTGCCCCCACATATGGTTCTGATCAATATAATGTACTGATATTTACATCGAACCGGGAAGCAGCCACGGGAAAGGAAACCGATGACTGGACCGGTAAGAAATTTACCGATTTGTTCGTCTCCCGGATGGACAGAAAAGGCAGCTGGAGTACACCCGACCTGCTCGAAAGCGATGGTGTCATCAACACACCGACAAACGAAGGGATTGCTACCATGAACAGCTCATTCACAACGCTTTATTTCACCCGGTGCGGCAATGAAAGAAACAAATACTCGGGATGTCATATTTACAAATCAAAGCGAACAGGCAGGACTTACAGTGAACCTGAACTTGTCAACCTGGGTGGTGACAGTACCTCAGCAATCGGACATCCAACCGTTTCCTACGATGAAAAGATGATCATTTTTGCCGCCGACTTTCCGAATGGTTATGGTGGCAAAGACCTCTGGTATGCAACCCGCAAGACAACTTCCGAAGACTTTGGAATGGCCAAAAACATGGGGCCGGTTATCAACAGCGCTGGAGATGAACTCTTCCCATTCATGCGCTCCGACACAGTTCTCTATTTTTCTTCCAATGGGCACATCGGGCTGGGCATGCTTGATATTTACAAAACCACCTATTCAGAAGGTGAGTGGGGACCTCCTGTGAATTTAGGCTATCCGATCAATACCAGTGACGATGATTACGGAATAGTGTTCAACCAGTTAGAGGAAGAGGAGGGATTTTTCACTTCAAGCCGGAAGGTTTATGAAAATCAGCGCAGCCGTGGAGGTGATGACATATTCCACTTCGTGGTGCCGCCTCTTGTATTCACCTTGTCAGGCACCGTGAAAGACGACCGGACTCTTCAGTTCCTGCAGGGGGCAGAAGTCAGTATGGTGGGATCTGATGGTACTTCCATTTCTACTTTCACCAATTCACTGGGCCGTTATGAATTCTCCAGGGAGCAATTTCGCCCGAAAACAACTTATGAGTTGACAGTTTCCAAAGAGAACTACTTCAGCACAACCGGATCTGAAACTACAGTAGGTGTGCAGAAAAGCAGGGATTTTGTACTCAATTTTGAATTGATGCCCATTCCCAAAAAGCCTGTAGTATTGCCTGAAATTCTTTACGACCTTGCAAAATGGGATCTGTTACCCCAATACCAGGATTCATTGCAGGGGTTAATCAAAACACTGGATGAAAACCCAAGGATGGTGATTGAACTCGCTGCCCACACCGACTCAAGGGATACTGAAGAACGCAATGACATCCTTTCACAAAGGCGGGCACAATCAGTGGTTGATTACCTGATCCTGCGTGGCATCGATCCTGAAAGGCTTGTGGCCAAGGGTTACGGCGAAAGAGTCCCGAGAGAATTAAACCGCGATCATTATTATAACAATAAGCTTATCCTGGATTCGGGTGCCGTATTGACCGAGAACTTTATCAACAAACTTCCCACAAACGAAATCAGGGAATATGCACACCAGTTAAACAGAAGAACTGAATTCACTGTACTTCGCAATGACTTTGTTCCCAAGGAGCGTCTCGATACCGTGTACTCTCCGGTGGCCACAACCGTCAGCATCATTGTTGATCCCAGGGCTGAACAGCAGTCAGTAGCCCTGCTGAAGGATGAACAGGGTAGATTTGGCGTAAAATGTGAGGTGAACGGAAGTCCCATTAATGTATTTATTGATCCCAGACTTCGTGATCCGGCCATATCACTCAAAGAGGCCCTGAAACTTCTCAGGAGCGGCGCCATTGGAAGAGATGACTTCGCAGGTGATCCGGTTGAAATACTTGCCAATTCATCCATTTCTGACAAAGCAACTTTCCTGATTGAAGAGATGAAGATTGAAAGGAATTACATCACCATGATTGAGGTTACGGTGAATCATAAGCTCGAAGAGGGATTTTATCTGGATGAAGCGACCTTTTCAATGGTCGGAAAGTACCGGATAGACGAAGAAAACAACCTGATGATCTTTGAATAACAAGACCACTTTCCTGAAATTGTTTGTCATAAGCTATGCACGGTAAATCCAAATATGACCTTCGCGGGGTTTCAGCCTCAAAGGAGGACGTGCATGCCGCTGTAAGCCGGATTGATAAAGGACTCTTTCCAAATGCTTTTTGTAAAGTCATTCCGGATATTCTGGGTGGAGATCCTGACTATTGCAATATCATGCACGCCGATGGTGCCGGCACCAAATCTTCACTGGCCTATCTCTACTGGAAAGAGACCGGTGACCTCAGTGTATGGAAGAATATTGCTCAGGATGCCATTGTGATGAATCTCGATGACCTGCTGTGTGTAGGTGTATGCGATAACATCCTGCTTTCGTCAACCATCGGCCGTAATAAATTCCTGATCCCCGGAGAGGTGATAGGCGCAGTGATCCTGGGAACCGAAGAGATCCTCGAAGAACTCCGTCAACTTGGAATCGGAATCTGGTCAACCGGAGGAGAAACAGCAGATGTAGGTGACCTTGTAAGGACCATTGTGGTTGATTCAACAGTAACCGCACGGGCCAAAAGATCGGCCATCATCACCAACAACATTCAACCGGCTGACGTTGTGGTTGGGTTGGCTTCATCAGGGAAAGCAGTCTATGAAAAGGAATACAACAGCGGTATCGGAAGCAACGGACTCACTTCAGCGCGACATGATGTTTTGCATAAAATTCTGGGTGAAAAATACCCGGAGAGCTTTGACCCGGCTATCCCTGAAAATCTTGTCTACACTGGCAGTCAGCATCTGACCGATCCGGTTCCTACTACAGGACTGGACACCGGAAAGCTCCTGCTCTCCCCTACCCGAACCTATGCCCCTGTGATAAAGGCCATTCTGGAAGAACTCCATGATCATATCCATGGAATAATACATTGCAGTGGCGGAGCCCAAACCAAGGTACTCCATTTCATTAAAGATATAGCCGTGGTCAAGAACAATATGTTCCCTGCACCTCTGTTGTTTGAACTCATTCAGAAAGAATCCGGAACCGGTTGGAAGGAGATGTACCAGACCTTCAATATGGGTCACCGGATGGAACTTTATGTTCCGGAGCCAGTGGCAGATGAGATTATCTCCATCAGCCGGAAGTTCGGTGTCGACGCCCGCATCATTGGTCATTGCGAACCGGCTCCTACGGGCAGAGTTACCATACAAAGTATCTATGGAGAATTTAGCTATACAGGAAGTTAAGCTTTAACAACTAAAAGGAGTAAGTAACCCCCAACAACATATTGAACCGGTACGACGGATAATTGTACCACTGATAATAGCGCCGTCCCAGGATGTTGTTGAAATTCACGAAACCTGAAAGTGCGGATGAATAGCGATACTCAACACCCATGTTCAGGTCAGCCAATCCTTTCAGTTTTTCCTCTTTTACCAGAGTCTGCCCTGTGGCATCCTTCTCAAACAAACGGGCATAAGCGCCATTGTTGGTAAAGAGTTCGGTGCGTACCTTTATTTTGTTCTGAATGTTATAGTCTACACCTAAAGTCACTTCAAGACCTGGTCTGTGCCATGGACGGTCTTCATTGTCAAGAAAATAATCATTATACTGGACTTTCAGTCTTGACTGGGCAAGGTCTTTATAATGAAACCCAAATTCGCCCCAGAGTCGCGTATATTTTACATCGTCATACACCACTGTGAACTGGTTGTTCAAACCTTCTCCTATTGCAGAGGCCGTGTCGTTGACATAAAATGGCATATTTTTGACCGTGGAGCTCATGAACCCAACGCTGTAATCAAGGTACCTTGTGATACGCCCTTTGAGACCCCCGAATTGCTCAATTTTGCGGTTGGTGAACTCCTTTTGAATGGTGCTGATAATGAACGGGTTTTCTTCGCTGAGACCTCTGAGGCTGTTGCGGTCGAGATTACCCCTGATTCCGGCGAATGTGGTCAGATATTCATCCACAACCTTTACCTCCACCTTTACCATTGGATACAGATGCACTTTTGCATTTGGATCGGACCTGATGGATGTGTTTAGCCCCACCTCAAACCGATATTGATCAAACTGTATGTGGTAGTATGGGTAAATCCGTTCAATGCTGCTGTTATACTTTTGAATCGTATCTTTATTTGCACTGAAGTCGATGGCAAAGTCCACTCCTAATTTTTCCTGGTCTGTAAAGCTGAAAAATTCCATCTTCTTATCCAGGGAAGTGGTGAAGAGCAGATTGTTTTCAGAAGACTTGTATTTATCGAACAGATAATAGTATCCCAAACCAAACCGGTGGTTCACTGAATTACCTGTTGTATAGTTGCTGGCGAACCCGGTATTCAAACCAAGTGTTGTATATGCCTGGCTGATATCTTTTTTTGCAAGCTCCAAACCGGGAAAATCATCGGGCTTATAGCCATAAAAATGGACGCCTCTCCTTTTGGTGTAGATATCAGCTGAAAGGGTATGGTTTTGAAAGAATCGCTTGCCGTAGGCTGCGATCTCACTTTTGCTGTTACCAGGATAGGCATAGCCTTTCATTTTTCCAGAGGAGGAGATATGATTCAAGCGGACTCCAAAGGCACTGGTTTTGGAACGAAGCTGGTTGGCATAAAAATCAATGAAAGGTGTAGCATAATTCCCAAAACCCGCCCTCACATAATTTTTTTGAAGTTTTGATACGCTTTCCCCCTCAATGCGCGCAGGCACTATTGCTTCCAGTTCGGGTGGGGTCACAATCAGTTTGGATAGCAGCGAATAGTGAAGTTCGGGTTTGATAAGCTTTTCATCAGGTATACGGGGAGAGACATCAATCTTGAATGCGTCTGAAACTGCTGGCTGGTAAGGTGCCACAACGGTGATCTCCTCTCCTCCGGCTTCCTGTGCACAAGTGGATGCTGGCATGACGGCAATCAATATCATGACCAGTCCGGAGGCATATAACCCACCGGGTATCATAATCCTTGTTTTTAGCAAGAACTTTCTCATGGCCCTTGTTTCAAAACTTTTACCATTCATCATTTTTTTCAACTGGTTCTTCCGGTTTAATTTCTTCATTTGCGTTGATTGCATTCAGTTTCTGTCTGGCCAGAGGTTTAATGTCATCATCTCCTTCATAATTGTCGAGGATACTCTGGAGGGTTTGCTTTGCCTGAAACGTGTTACCGTTGTGAAGATATATATCCGCCAGCAGGATGAATCCTGAGGCTACCCAATAATCATAGGCAGCATATTTATTGATCAGATCAAACACCTCTTCCTCAGCAGCGACATAATCACGCTGGCGGAAATCAATTTCAACAATCCTGTATTTGGCTTCAGCACCGGCTGCTCCCTGTGAAAAACCGGTTATTTCCTCATACTGTCTTTTCGCCTGAACCAGCTCATTCGTTCTGAGCAGTGAATTGGCATAAATCATCATGGTTTCAAGCTTCATCTTATCACTGATCTTAGGCTCTTCAAGTATTTTCCTTGCAGGTTCAATGGCATTTTCATATTCAGCCAGCAGGTAATTGGTCTTCATTTGGCCATACCAGCTCTCCAGGATATTTTCTTTTCCATGAGCCATACTTCCGAGCTGCACGAAATAGTTCAATGCTTTTGAATAATCCTCCAATAGGAAACTAAGGTTAGCCGCCTTCAGCATGGCATTCTCAGTGAACTCCGACACAGGCATTGCAATCACCTGTTCATAATAACCCAACGCTTCCTGTTGATAGTTCTCCTGAAACAGAGACTCTGCGAGGTAATAGCTTGCCGGTAACCTATAGGCACCCTCAGGGAATTTGGTCAGGTATTGAAGCAAAGAAGCACTTGCCTGGCTGTACTGTCCTCTCATGTATTGATTCTCAGCAGAAGTAAAAGAGAGCGAATCCTGCTCTGTAATGGAGATATTGGCAAACGGCAGATCCCCTGCATAATTAAAAAATTCATCCACCCTGCCCATGTCCACATAAATATTCCGGATACTTGCAAGGGCCTCTTTTGACTCAACGGTAGCCGGATAATCCTGTACGATCTCCTTGAAAGTTTTTAGTGCCAGATCGTTCAATCCGCTGTTATAATAAATCAGACCGGCTTTCAACCGTGCTTTCAGGGCAAAACTGCTGGCAGGATAATCTGCCGCCACTTTCCTGAAGTAGAATAATGCATTTTCAGGGTCCCTGTTAATCAGATAGCTGGTTGCCATTTCATAATAAGCCTCTGAGATATAGGTTGAACCGGGATGATTTGAAGTGATCTGTTTCAGCGCTTCAATTTGCTCGGGATAACGCAGGAGTACACCCAACGCTTTTGATTTCTGGAGAAGCGCATAATCCACATCAACTACCTTCATTTGTATGGCCGCATTATAAGCAGTAATGGCATCATCGTATTTCTTACTGATGAACCACGAATCTCCAAGCCTTAGATATGCATCTGCGATCAGCACAGGTTCTTCATTCTTCGGTCTTCTTACGAACTCCTGAAAATAGGTGACGGCTCCGGCATAGTCCTTTCTTTTAAAATTGACATAGCCCAGGTTGTAATTCGCCAGGTTATAAAGAGGTAATTTTTTTGAGCCGGCGTAAGCAAGAAAATCCATGTAATACTTCCTTGAACCACCATAGTTTTCAATGCGGTAATACGCTTCAGCTATCCAAAACATACTTTCCGCGGTTATCTGAGGATCCTTCTTTAAATCAGCAGCGGTTTTAAGTGCAATGATAGCCTCTTCGTAGTTAAACTTATTGAATAGTTCAATGCCATAATAATAACTGATCTTTTGTAGGTTCTCCTGATATTCCGAACCCTTGACCTTAATATTTTCAAGTGACTCCATCGCATCTTTGAAATTTCTTGTAGCCATCGAAATTTTAAAGAGAAAGTTATAGGCTTCATCAGCCCTGTCAGATCCGGGATACTCTTTCAGGTAAACCCGCAGAGCCTTCACTGCTTCACTGTATGGGTCGTATGATAATTCAAAAGCAAGTTGCGCCATGCTGAAAAGGGCATCCTCTTTAATTTCACGATCATAGGGCAGCTTGTATGCTGAGTTGAATGCATTGGAGGCAAACTGTTTTTTCCCGGTCTTCAGGTAGCTGGCACCAATGTAATAATAGGCGAATTGTGAAAGGGTATCATCAGGACCGGCAGCTTTTTGAAGGTGATCCAATGCAGCATCGTAATTGGCTTCCATATAGTTTGTAAAACCAAGCTTGTAATGATCGTCTCTCGTAACAGCATGGCGGGTATGGCTGTAGTATTGCTCAAGATAAGGCAACGCCTTGTCGTACCGCTCAAGATAATAATATGATTCACCCATAATCTTGGTCAGTTCTGCAGCTCTTTTCTCAGTTGCATTGATGAGCAAAGGCGGTGCAAGAGTAAGAACCTCATCGTAGTTCCTTTGCAAATATTGTATTTGAACAATGTAATATGGGGCAATGGAACCAAAATGGGGGTCCTGCTCAAGTTTCCTGAAATTCTCCAATGCTTTATCCAGCTTGCGCTCTGTATAATCGAGGTGCGCGAGGTAATAAAATGCGGGGGAGGTATATTTTGAGGAGGATTTCATGACGCTTTCGAATGATTTCCTTGAACTGGCATAATCCTCCTGCCTGAAATAACTGTATCCCATTTTAAAATAACATTCAGCTCTCTCCTCTGCAGATAGCTCCTTTATATCCACCTGGTCAAAATATTCAAGAGCCTTGCGGAATTTCCGGCCCGCATAGGTAAGCTTGCCCAACTGAAAGTTGACCAGATTCTGGTATGAACTCCCGCGATAGTTTGCTGAAAATTGTGCAAGCTTGTATTCAGCATTGCGGTTATACAGTTCAAGTGCACATAAAGCATCATGGTATGATGCACTGATGCGCAACGGCGAAACCGGATCATCTACCTGATGAATGACAGATTCAAAATAAGGCTGTGCAGCACCGAATTTTTCCTTTTCAAACAACTCCAGTCCCCGGCGGTAGTCCAGTTCCGGATTCCTGAATATAGCTGTTTTTTGGGTGAACCCACTCACCAACAGAGCTGTGTTGAGCAACAAAACTATGAGAAATCTGCGAAATTCTACCATACCTGAAGCTTCATAATCAATCAGTAATACAACTGTAAACAGAAGTCAAACAAAATTACTAAGTTAACCTGGTAGAGATTGTCGCAAGTGCCTGAAATTATAACATTTATTTGTTAATAACTCCTCATTAACGGAAGATTTCCGCAATTATTACAAAGAAGAAAAACTGTTGGAGCAGGAAGCAGGGTATGATGAATTTTGGAAGAACTCAGACTTTTTTGCGATCCATGGGATAAATACTATTTTTGCCCAACGAATCCTAAACAGGTTATATGACAATCACAACCGGCAATCATCGGCGGGATTACCTGATTCCGATCATCATCATTGGTGTTTTGTTTTTTATTTTCGGGTTTGTTACATGGCTCAATGCAACACTCATTCCCTATCTGCGCATTGCCTGTGAACTGACTGCATTTGAGTCATTCTGGGTTACATTTGCCTTTTACATTTCTTACTTTGTCATGGCACTTCCCTCCTCGGCACTTTTAAAAAAGACGGGATTTAAAAACGGTATGTCAGTCGGTTTGCTGATCATGGGGCTTGGTGCGCTGGTTTTTATTCCTGCAGCGTTCACGCGTACCTATGGATTATTCCTGACCGGACTCTTTATTCAGGGAACGGGGCTTGCCATCCTGCAAACAGCATCGAATCCGTACGTTACAATTCTCGGCCCTATTGAAAGTGCTGCCAAACGCATCAGCATCATGGGAGTTGCCAATAAGTTTGCCGGGATCCTCAGCCCGGTTATTCTGGGAGCTGTAGTCCTGGTTGGTGTGGATGACCTTGTGGAGAGAGTTGCAGAAATGGACCCAGTTGCCAGAGCATCTGAACTAGATCTCCTTGCCCGTAAAGTGATTAATCCCTATATCATCATGACGGCTGTACTGGTAATCCTTGCAGCCATGATCAGATTTTCGACCCTTCCGGATGTTGAAAGGGAGCAATCGAAAGCGGGAGCTTCGTCCGGCATCCATGATAGAAACAGCATCTGGCAATATCCCTTTTTGTTGCTGGGTGTGGTTGCCATTTTCTTTTATGTCGGCGTTGAGGTGATAGCCGTCGACACACTGATCAGTTACGGCAATGAACTCGGCTTCGGGTTTGATACCGCCAAATTTTTTGCATCTTTTACCCTCATTGCCATGATCATTGGTTATTTTTTCGGGATCATTGCTATTCCAAAATACATATCCCAGGCCAATGCCCTGAAATACTTTGCTGTACTTGGTGTCATTTTCACTGTTATTGCAACACTCACTACAGGATACACTTCCATTCTTATGATCGCTGCACTTGGTTTTGCCAACTCTATTATGTGGCCTGCCATCTGGCCACTGGCCATCGACGGTCTGGGTAAATTTATTAAGATCGGTTCTGCCATGCTGATTATGGGAATTGCCGGGGGAGCGCTGCTTCCCCTTGCTTACGGCGCCCTGGCTGACATACCCGCAATCGGACCTGGAAATGCTTACTGGATCATGACCCCTTGCTACCTTTACATCCTTTGGTTTGCCATGAAAGGTTATAAAATAGGAAAAAACTGATACGACAGATCTTCACAAAAATGATAAAACCAACATTATTGATTCTTGCTGCCGGTTTGGGCAGCCGTTATGGCGGACTGAAACAGGTTGACCCTGTCGGACCCAATGATGAAGCCATCATCGATTACTCCATTTACGACGCCATCAGGGCAGGGTACGGAAAAGTAGTGTTTGTGATCAGACGAAGCTTCGCCGATGCCTTCAGAGAGAGTTTTGAACAAAAACTCAAAGGCCGGATCCAAACAGAATATGTCTTTCAGGAACTTGACAGTTTTGTTCCTTCCGGCCTGACCATCAGTGATGAAAGAAAAAAACCCTGGGGTACAGGCCATGCAGTACTTGTTGCAAAGCATGCAGTGAATGAACCTTTTGTAGTGATCAATGCCGATGATTTTTACGGCGAAACCTCATACCATTTGATCCGTGATCACCTCGCGAGCCAAATGGCAAATCCTGCCGGTCATTACAGCATGGTTGGCTACGAACTGAAACACACCCTTTCGAAACACGGCTTCGTATCGCGGGGAGTATGCAGAACTGATGAGCAGGGTTTTCTGAAAACAGTGACCGAACGCACACACATTGAAAAGAAAGGGGACAAGATCATTTTTCTTGATGAAACAGGACAACCATCCAAACTGACCGGAAATGAAGTGGTTTCAATGAATATCTGGGGGTTTTTACCCTCCTTTTTTGACCATCTCGGGCATTTTTTCAACCGGTTCATTTCCGAAAATGCTTCCAATCCCAGGGGAGAATTTTATATCCCTTATGTAGTGAACGAACTTATCAGGCAAAAAGTGATTCGACTGAAAGTACTGAAATCTCAGGATAGGTGGTTTGGTGTCACCTATCAGGAAGACAGAATGGAGGCGATAAAAACAATCAGCACGCTGATTGCCAAAGGCACCTATCCCGAAAAACTCTGGAACTGATGAATTATGATCTGTTAACGCTTTCCGGCCGGTTCCAGGTGACAGGGTCTGTCAAGGCAGCCTTTCCCTATGGCTCAGGTCATATCAATGATACCTTCAGGGTAGTGGCTGATGGCCGGAGTTATCTGCTTCAGCGGATCAACCACCTGGTTTTTAAAGATATTTACGGTCTGACTTCGAACCTGGTGAGTATTTGCAGGTTTTTGTCACAAAAAGCAGGGAGCGGAGAAGCGCCAGGTCTTCAGGTTCTCAATCCGGTCCTTACAAAAAATGGAGATTATATGCTTCCGGATGAATCCGGCAACTACTGGCGGATGTTTGATTTTGTGGAGGGAAGCAGAAGTTACGACCGGGCTGATAACAAAGAAATCGCACGCGAAGGAGGCCGAACTTTCGGCCTCTTTGTGAAACTGCTTGATGAATTTCCAGCCCAAACCCTTACAGTGACCATCCCGGGATTTCACGATGTCAATTTCAGGATCAGTCAGTTTAAGGAAGCAATTAAGGCCAATGTTGCCGGCAGGGTGCAGGATATCCAAAAAGAGATCGCATTCATTGAAAGCCGTTCAGGCGCTATGAAACAAATCGACAACCTCGGTAAATCAGGGAAGATTCCTCTCCGCGTTACGCACAACGACACCAAGATCAGCAATATCCTGTTCGATCAAAATAACAGGGGCATTTGTGTAATTGACCTCGACACAGTAATGCCAGGTTATATCCATTTCGATTTTGGTGATGCGATCCGTACTTTTGCCAATACAGCCAATGAAGATGAAAGAGACCTTTCCAAGGTCTCAATGAGTATTGAAATATTTGAAGCCTATACTGAGGGATTCCTCTCTCAAACCAGCGAAATACTTTCCATGGATGAGATCAGAACCCTGGCCTTGTCAGCCAGATACATCACCTGGGAGCAAACCCTCCGGTTTCTGACCGATTATATCAACGGAGACACCTATTACAAGACGGCATATCCCGGACACAACCTTTTTCGAGCCCAGGCCCAGGCCCGGCTACTTGAAAATATGGAGGAACAATCAAACCTGATGGATAAGATAGTGACTGGGATTTAACACGGAGCTGCCCAACTTACCGACCATTGGTGACCTGACCCGAAATTTGATATTCATTGCAGTAGATCTATAGTGAAATAAGCGTAAAATCAATCGCCATTTTAGCCAATTCCAGATGACATTGGAAGAAAATCACCGACTACATGTCAGGTAATTTTCATAATTTCGCGATTGAAACCTTTTTACATCAGCAATGGACCGTTTCAGGTATTTCTGCCTCCTCACGTTTGTATGTACGATATTCTATATCCCTTTGAACGCCCAGGAAAGTTTACAAAAAACTGATGATCAGTACTTCCGGATTGTTTTTTACAATGTTGAGAATCTTTTTGATGTATTCGATGACCCCTTCAAAAATGATGATGAGTTCCTTCCCAAAGGCCCCCGCAAATGGGATAACAGGCGTTTCTATAAAAAGTTAAACAATATTTACCGTGTGCTCATCAGCATTGGAGAGTGGGATCCTCCTGGAATTGTTGGTATGTGTGAAATTGAAAACAGGTTTGTAATCAACCAGCTTCTTTCCAAAACTCCGCTCAGCCGGTTTGACTACCAGCTTATCCACTTTGAATCACCTGATTTCAGGGGAATTGATGTCGCTTTGCTTTACAGACCCATCCATTTTAGACCGGATACATCATTCATTATTCCATTGTACTTCCCTTTTGACCCTGGTGCCACAACAAGAGATATCCTTTATGCAAAGGGCAGACTGTTGAATGAAGACACCCTGCATGTGTTTGTGAACCATTGGCCCTCACGCTATGGCGGGTACCTTGAAACCAAACCAAAAAGAGAATATGCAGCAGGGCTTTTGCGGCAAAAAGTAGATTCGCTTTTAAAATGCCAGCCCCTTTGTCATATAGTTATCATGGGTGATTTTAACGACAACCCGCTGGACCAAAGCATTTCAAAAACACTTGCTGCCGAAGACAAGCTCCCGGCCGATCATGTCAACGGGCTTATCAATCTCATGCTCCCTTTCACACAGGGTAACCCGAAAGGAACGCTCAAATTCAGGGAAAACTGGGATATTTTTGATCAGTTCATAGTCACCGGGTCATTGCTCAGGGATTCTTGCAAAACCTTCATTGACCCGCCTGCAGCTTTTATTTTTGATGCAGAATTTTTAATGGAAAATGACCAGCGTTGGGGAGGGATCAGGCCATTCAGGACATATAACGGGTTTTCTTACCAGGGGGGTTACAGCGATCATTTACCTGTTTATATCAATCTGCGTGTCTCGGGTAAATAAGGATGAAATTACGTCATGTACATAGGTAAACTTCTAATCCATTGACTTATTATTAAGCAGGGGGACGAATCTGAAAGCTCCGTGATCTTCTTCAACTGTTTCGGTTTCTGAAACTTTGATGATTCGCTTCATGACCTGGATTTCAACACCAACAGGAATTACCAGGATACCACCCGGTTTCAGCTGGCTGACAAGTGGTTGTGGAATGAATGGCGCCCCGGCAGTCACGATGATTTTATCGAATGGAGCATAGTTGGGGAGGCCCTTGTACCCATCACCAAAGACATGGAGCCGGGGTTTATATCCCATACTGCTGATCAGTTTTTTGGACTCCAGGTAAAGTGCATGTTGTCGCTCAATGGTATAAACACGGGCGCCGAGTTCCATTAAGATGCAGGCCTGGTAACCAGATCCGGTTCCTACCTCAAGAACCTTGTCTCCTTTCTTCACCATTAACAATTCAGTCTGAAAAGCAACCGTGTAGGGCTGTGAAATCGTTTGTCCGGATCCTATGGGAAAAGGTTTATCCTCATAGGCAAATTCCAGAAAAGAGGAATCCATAAACAGGTGCCTGGGAACTGTGTCAATGGCGTGTAGCACCTTTTCATCGGCAATACCTTTCTGCCTGATCAGTTGTACGAGTTGCTTCCGCATTCCCTTATGCCTGTATGAATCAAATAGCATATAATCAGTGAGCCTGGTTAACCATTCAATGTTTATAACTGCCTTAAAATTTTTGCGAAAGTACACATTCGACCTTTATTTTTGCTGCATATTTACTGAATAATCATAATGATGTTAAAAATTGGAGTTTTAGGCGCAGGCCATCTTGGAAAAATTCATATCAAATGCATACAGGAGTCTGATTTATTGGAGTTCATTGGCTTTTACGATCCTGATGACCAGGTTGCAGCGAATGTGGAAAAAGAGTTCGGTGTTAAAAGATATGCTGACCTGGCACGGTTGATTACAGAAGTTGATATCGTTGATATTGTCACCCCTACCGTTTCACATTTTGACTGTGCTACGCAGGCATTGAAAGGTTTCAGGCATGTATTCATTGAAAAACCAGTGGTCACCACACCGGCTGAAGCCCGCCAACTTATTTCACTGGCCGAGGAGGCTGAAGTTAAGGTTCAGGTTGGACATGTGGAACGGTTCAATCCGGCATTCACTGCCGCAAAGCCTTACCTTACCAAGCCCATGTTCATTGAGACCCATCGCCTGGCACAGTTTAACCCCCGTGGGACAGATGTTCCCGTGATCCTTGATCTGATGATCCACGACATTGATATTGTTCTGAGTGTGGTCAGAAGCAACATCAGGAAAATTAATGCGAGCGGAGTGGCTGTCGTGAGCGATACACCCGACATTGCAAATGCCCGGCTTGAATTCGACAGCGGCTGTGTCGCCAACCTGACAGCAAGCCGTATTTCGATGAAAAACATGAGAAAGAGCCGTTTTTTTCAGGAAGATGCCTATATAGCAGTAGATTTTCTGAACAAGAAAACTGAAATATTACGCCTGAAACCCATTTCCGATGCCAATGACGCTGATCCCCTGGCCATGATCATTGAATTGGGAAAAGGAAAAGGATCAAAGCAGATCATTTTCGATAAGCCTCAAATTGAACCGGTAAATGCCATCAGGAATGAACTGGAAAGTTTTGCACAGGCAATCCGGAACAATACCACACCCCTGGTCTCAATCAATGATGGCTATGCTGCTCTGGATGTGGCGCACAGAATCATGGAAAAAATGAGATTTACCATATAGAAAAGCCAGACCCTGGCAAGGTAATATCATAATTTACCATTTCAACCGTTTTGTTAATTTCGCACGCTGAAAATAAAACAATGGTGAGGCTGCATGCATTTATAAAATTATTCTCACTGGTTGGTCTGGTTATTTTAATGAATCCTGCCTGTGATAAGTTTGAAGGAGACCAGTCCATACCCTCTTATCTTGCCATCGATACAGTTTTTCTGGAAAACAACAACCTGATTGAGGAGGGTGAACTGACCCACAATTTTACCGATGTCTGGGTTTATGTGGATGATCAGTTGATAGGTGCTTTTGAGTTACCCGCCATTGTTCCGGTTTTGGTATACGGAAATCATAAGCTGGCACTTTATGCCGGGATTAAGTTGAATGCTATGTCGGGTACCCGTGCCCAATATCCTTTTGTGCGGCCTAAGATTTTTGATGCGTTTAACTTTGTGATTGACAGTGTGATTACTATCAATCCCGTTGTCTCCTATTACGACCAGACGAAATTTGCCTGGCTTGAAGATTTTGAAGATTCACCCATGTCGTTAATACCTACCTCCAACAGTGATACTTCCATGATATTTTTTAACTACGACACACCCGTTCCTTTCTTTGGATCCCGCTCGGGATATGGATTTGTTGACAACTCCTTCACTGTATTGGAATTAAGCACATTTGATGAAGAGAGGCCGGGCTTTGATTTACCTACTGCGGGTCAACCTGTTTTTCTTGAGATGGAATACAAATCAAATGCAACTCTGCGGGTTGGTGTTTTTATTCGTGATGTCAGTTTTGGCATCAAGCAACATTCGGTACTGATGCTAATTCCATCGGGAGACCTGTGGAAGAAAGTTTATGTTAATTTTACCCCGGTTTTGAATTCCTATTACTATGCCGACTTCTATAATGTATTTTTCAGAGTTGACAAAGGGTCTGCACCGGATGAGGAATATATCATGCTCGACAATCTGAAACTCATTACCAGAGATTAGAAGCTATGAATAAAAGTTTGCAGGTTGCTAAATATGTATTGGCTGATCTTTTGTCTGCTGCCATCGCATGGACACTTTTTTTTGTTTACAGAAAGTATGCTGTTGATCCGGAGGTGTTCTCTGACCTGCAGCAGATCTTTTCCGACCATAAGCTGTATCTTGGCATGGCTATCATTCCGATGTTCTGGCTTACACTCTACATCATCATCGGTACATACCGGAAAATCTACCGGAAGTCGAGGCTAAAAGAGCTATCACAGACCCTTTCCATCACATTTATTGGCGTTATTTTTATTTTTTTTTCAATCATTCTGGATGATGTGGTGATCTCATACAAGTCATATTTTCAGTCGTTTGTTGTCCTTTTCCTCCTCCATTTCCTGTTTACTTATTCTTTCAGACTGTTTCTGACAACCCGCACTATCAGGAAAGTTCACAAACGGATCATTGGGTTCAACAGCCTGATTGTCGGAAGCAATGGAAATGCCCTGAGAATTTTCCAGGAGATTGAAGGGGAAAAATTGTCATCGGGAAATAAATTTATCGGGTTTATTGCCGCCCAGGAACAGGATCAATACCTCCTGGGTGATTTTTTACCCCAACTCGGAAAGATCAGCGATCTTCGGGATATTACACTGAATTACAAAATTGAGGAGGTGATCATCGCAGTTGAGCGGTCGGAACAGCAGTTAATCGAAAATATTATCACACAGCTTGAAGACACCAATGTAGTAATCAAAATCATTCCCAGCCTGCAGGATTTTCTTACAGGTGCTGTTAAAACAGAGGGTATATGGCATGCACCCCTCATTAAGGTCTCACCCGATCTGATGCCGGCATGGCAGATGTCACTAAAAAGGATCATTGATATTCTAGTATCCCTGATTGGCATCATCATTCTATCGCCGGTCTATTTGTTTGTTGCCATCGGAGTAAAACTATCATCGCCCGGTCCGGTTATTTATCAGCAGGAAAGGATTGGACTTCATGGGAAGCCTTTCCCCATGTTCAAATTCAGATCCATGCGCAAAGATGCTGAACAGGGCACCCCGCAATTATCCTCCGGAACAGATCCACGGATCACCCCCTTTGGAAAATTTCTCCGTAAGGTTCGTCTGGATGAAATTCCTCAGTTTTTTTCTGTATTGATCGGTGACATGTCACTCGTAGGACCCCGCCCTGAGCGGCAGTTTTTCATTGATCAGATCGTTGAACGCGCCCCCCACTACCGTTTGCTTCACAGGGTAAAACCGGGCATCACCTCCTGGGGTCAGGTTAAATTCGGCTATGCTTCCAATGTTGATGAGATGATTGAGCGGCTGAAGTATGATATTCTTTACATTGAAAACATGTCCCTTGCCATGGACCTGAAAATCATGATCTATACAGTGATGATTGTGGTTCAGGGAAGAGGTAAATAGTATGTGGTCATAATATCCGGCAAATCTTTTCAAATCTGGCCACTCTCAATCAGCACAACAATTTCTTCAATATCTTTATCACGGCCATAGGGATCGTATTTGTCCTTCAGGTTCATCCCAAAGACTTTAGCAAAGGTTTGCCAAAAAAAGGCCATGAATTTTCCGCGCAATTCTTCAATCAATACATAGGATGAATTTCCGGTTTCACGGTCAACCAATTTAATGAGGATCACACCCTGGCGAAATGTCAGCTGCTTTATATCATCCTCAAATTCAGCACGCAACTCATCTTCAGCCTGTTTCATGAGCCGTCTTCGTTGTGCTTCATTTTCGGCATTCCTGAGCATTACTTCATACTCCCGAAGTTTTAATCCGGCCAGTTTAGCATAGGGGTAAGCTTTTTTTACATTATACACCAGACGTGCATTCTGATTGGCAGCAGCTCTTAGTTGACGGGGCAAGCGGGCGTTCACAACGTATTCAGGGAGGCTGGAAATGATCAATGTGTCCTCTTCCACTATCTTAGCAATGACTATCTTACGCTGGTTATCCTGGGAAATTGAAGTTAGCGTATATGAGCAGATGGCTGTAAGAATAAATAAACGGATCGCTTTCATAAACCACTGAGAGAAACAATTCTTATGCCAACGAAAAACAGATAGAAAAAGTATTCTGTTTTGTATGATTCTTCTACACCGTTTCATCAACCATATCAGGCAACACGCAGCTTGGCAATACTGGTTTTCCTGAATTTTTCTTCGGCATACTGAAGGGTAACAACCAACTCCCGGGCCGATTTCTTTGATGGCAGTTCAAACATGGCATCGGTGAGAATTCCCTCCAGGATGGAACGCAAACCCCGGGCACCAAGTTTGAAAGTGACAGCCTTTTCAACAACAAAATCAAGTACCTCATCCTCAAACCGTAACTGAATTCCGTCCATTTCCAACAGTTTAACATATTGCTTAACAAGTGCATTTTTCGGCTCAATCAGGATTCTGCGGAGTGTTTCAGGTTTTAACGGGTGAAGGAAGGTAACAACCGGCATCCTTCCTACTATTTCCGGAATCAAACCGAATTTTTTAATGTCAGGCGGGGAGATGTATTGCAACAGGTTATCCTTATCTATGGCCTGCACCTCCTTGTCGAAAGAGTAACCAATCATATTGGTCTTAACCCTTGCGGCAATTACCTTGTCAATTCCATCAAATGCACCACCGGCAATAAACAGAATATTTTTTGTATTGATCTGGATCATCTTCTGCTCCGGATGCTTTCTCCCTCCCTGTGGCGGCACATTCACCACTGCCCCTTCCAGCAACTTTAACAGTGCCTGCTGCACTCCCTCTCCTGAAACATCGCGTGTTATGCTTGGATTATCACTTTTTCTTGAAATTTTATCAATCTCATCAATAAAGACAATCCCCTTTTCAGCCGCAGCCACATTAAAGTCTGCCACCTGAAGCAACCGGCTCAAAATACTTTCGACATCCTCCCCAACATATCCGGCTTCAGTGAGCACAGTGGCATCGGCAATACAAAAAGGAACTTTGAGCATTTTGGCAATGGTGCGCGCAAGCAGTGTTTTTCCCGTTCCGGTTTCGCCAACCATGATGATATTCGATTTTTCTATCTCCACATCATCATCCGGCTTTTCAGGTTGTAGAATGCGTTTGTAATGATTGTACACAGCAACAGCCAAAACCACCTTCGCCTCATCCTGCCCGATGACATATTGGTCAAGATATTCCTTTATTTCACGTGGTTTTTGCAGCTCAATTTTTTTGAGGTATCGCGAATGTTTTGTTGTAACCTCCTCTTCAATAATGGTTTGCGCCTGCGCAACGCAGTAATCACAAATATGTGCATCAAGGCCAGCGATCAGAACACTGGTCTGTGACTTTTCCCTGCCACAAAATGAGCACCTTTCAATTTTCTTTACCATAATAAACGGACGATTGGATCTGATGTATGCAAAGCAGCACCAGAACTGTTATTTTTCTTTATTTCTTGTCAGCACTTCATCAATCATTCCGTACTCTTTGGCTTCCTCTGCAGTCATCCAAAAATCCCTGTCTCCATCTTTCCATATTTTTTTGTAAGATTGATCTGAATGCTTGGCAATGATTTCATAAAGCTCTTTTTTTAACTTCTGAATTTCGCGTGCAGTTATTTCAATGTCAGAGGCCTGACCGCTGGCTCCACCCATTGGCTGATGTATGAGGATGCGTGAGTGAGGCAGTGCCGTGCGTTTTCCCTTTTCACCTGCACAAAGCAACACAGCGCCCATGGAAGCCGCTACACCGGTACAGATGGTCGCTACATCAGGACGGATATACTGAATGGTATCATAGATCCCTAAACCTGCATACACGCCACCACCGGGAGTATTAAGATAAATCTGTATATCCTTGGTTGAATCCACTGATTCCAGAAACAATAATTGAGCCTGGATGATATTGGCCACATAATCATCGATAGGGACTCCTAAAAAGATGATCCGGTCCATCATCAGCCTTGAAAAAACGTCCATGGTTGCAATATTTAGCTGCCTCTCCTCGATGATGGTGGGGGAAATGTAATTCGTGGCAATGGACTGGTACTTTTCCAGGGTAATGCTGCTGATACCCTTGTGTTTTACTGCATATCGGTTAAACTCATTCTTCATGTTCATGATGATGAAAATGTTTATGGTGTTCGTTTACTTTTTCGATAAATTTATCATATGAAATCTCAACCAGGTTGAGTTTCATTTTCTCTTTGAGAACCTGCCTGATTTGGTCGTCATACAATCGTTCATAAACCTTATTGACCTCCTCTTTGTTTTGCATCATAGAGGTTGCCATCCTGTCAAGATTTTCTTTAAATGCCTCATCCGCTTCATCAATCATATAGTATTTGCTGATGGATTCTTTCAGGTGATTCCTGATGTCGGTCTCTTCTATCTTAATCCCATGGTCTTTTGCTATTCTACTGATGATCAGTTGCTGTTTCAATGAATTGGCATAGAGATCATATTCTCTGGCTATCTTATCTTCTGTTATTTTTTCATCCGATTGAACCAACCAGCGTTTCAGAAAATCATCCGGTAACTGGATTTGGATCAGACGCGTAATCTTTTCCATTGCCTCGTGAACAAAGAAATGATCGCTTTCTTTCTGCAGATAATCCTTCGACTCATCCCTGATTTTATCCCTGAATTGCTCATCGGTCTCTATTTCATCCTTGGGATAAACTTTCTGAAATAATTCCCTGTTAACCTCTGCCGGTTCAATCCGTGATATCTCATCCAATGTAAATGCATAATCTGATTCAAGCAATGGCCTGTTGTCTTGCTGAACACCAAGCATCTCGGCTGTCTCCTTTTCATTACCGGTAGCTTTCAATGGATTAAACCGGATGGTATCACCGACTTTCTTGCCTATCATTTCGTCCTGAACCAACTCATCTTTTATAAAAGCAATGGAGAAGGATGATTCATATGTCCAGCCTGATTCCATAATCTCTCCAGCCTGGTCTAACTGCATGAAACGACCTTTCAGGAGATCACCCGGTTGTGTTGATTCCGGATGTGTTGGGTTTCCAAACTGCTTTCTTATATTCTGAAGATAATCCTCTACTTTTTCATCCTCTATCTGAATCATATGATAGTCATTCTCAATGGCCGACAAATCAAAATCAACAGATGGAGCAAGTCCGACATCAAAATAAAAAGCAAACTGGGTATCCGTATCAAAATCAATTTTACCATTTTTCTCCTCATTGGCCAAAGGATATCCTAGTATCTCCAACTTCTGCTCTGCGATGTACCCGTCCAATGCATTGGATAAAATCTTGTTGATCTCTTCGGCCAGGGCGGCTTTGCCATACATCTGCCGGATCATACCAAAAGGTACTTTACCTGGTCTGAAACCTTTGTGTGTAGCTTTACGCTGTATATCTTTCAAAGCTTTATCAACAGCTTGCTCATAGTCCAGCGGTTGAAGTTCAATTTTAATCGTTGTTGTCAGTTCTCCTGTATGTTCTTGTACTATATTCATTCTTTAAACCTTGTTTATTTTGGGGTGCAAAAATAGGCAATTATTTCCCATACTTAAACAGGTTAACTGATAAAACAAATCTGTAATTCAAATGGTTGCTTTAGGCTATACTGGAAAGCGCTAACGGTTATTGTTCAGATCACAGTCATTCCAGCCTGTATAGTTACAACGGCAGGCAAGAAACATCATTTGGATCATGACTCGCAGGGACGAAATATTCCTTAATCGGACACACCTGATCTTGTCATTTGGACCAGAGCTAATTCATCCAATTGACAAAGGATTGCATTTTTTTTATCCCTAATCAAAATATTTCTAATTTTGCCCTTTAAAATAGAACTGTTTCCCTATGTTTCATTTCCTGAAGAGCGACGAAGACTTTGATTCAACCAACTTCATTGTTTTTCTATACCTGTGGCGAAAACCACTTCTCCTGATAAGCTTTGCGGCTTTTCTTGCCGCAATTATTTTTACCTCGCCATATTTCATCACCCCAAAATTCAAATCAACTGTCATCATGTATCCCGTTGCTTCAAATTCTATCTCCAAAGCAATTTTAGGTGACAACATCAGTGACAAACAAGATGTGATGCAATTTGGTGAAGAGGAGCAGACCGAACAGATGCTGCAGCTGCTGAACTCCAACAAGATCAAAGACAGGATCATTGAGGAATTTGGTTTGCTGGAACATTATAAGATTGACAAACGCTCCATGTATCAGAGAACAAGGTTATACAAGGCTTTTGATAACAACATAACTTTCAGGCGTACCGAATACATGGCTGTCAAGATTACCGTACTTGACAAAGACCCTGTTATGGCTGCAGATATTGCATCTCCATTCATATACAACCTTATCTTGGAAATAACTTCTTCACCTTCATCATTTTTAACCATTTCCATTTTATCTTCAACATAACACTTAATATTAACTGG
>JBLRXC010000037.1:0-23520 GCA_047920975.1 Bacteroidales bacterium
GTATTGATGGGGCTGCTTTGCCCATTAACAGTGATTCTCATGTAAATAGGTGAACTCCCTTTTTGGTTTACTCTGTCTCTACGGAGATAAAACAAGATACTGAATGTGTTTTTTGGTTCCATGATACGCTCATTTTTGTTAAACAATTGATTTTGTTTCCGTTATGAGTGTATTTTGGTATACGAATTGGTAACGCACAACGCGTTTTGAGGCTGAAATTGCAAATTTTGGAAAAATTAATTTGCTGATATTCAGCGAGATATGAATAGGGTTTTACCTTTGTGCGGATGAAGGGACTCGAACCCCCACGCCTTGCGGCACCAGATCCTAAGTCTGGCGCGTCTACCAGTTTCGCCACATCCGCTGAGATGCTTTATCGCTGCAAAATTAGTCAAATTCTTCCGCTAACCCATACAGCCTGGAAATTGTTTTTTACTTTTGCAATGATTGCTTAGAAAATTGAAATGATGATCAAAAAAATTATCGCCACGGTTTATGGTTTCATCTTTGCCGTCGTTTGGTTGCACGCACAAAAACCCGATGACGGGCTGTTTACCCGGCCACTTGGCAGTTTCACCGAGAAAGGTTTTTACCTGGATGGTCAGAAAGATGGCTCCTGGATCAAGGAGTCGAGGACCGGGGCTGTTGCGGAACTTGAAACATACAAAAAGGGCAAAAAGCATGGCCTTTCACTCTCGTTTGACAACGCAGGAGCAGTTTCAAAACAAGCCTTTTATGTGGATGGCCTTATACATGGCCAGGTCATTGAGTATTTTTCAGCCAATAAAGTGAAAACCAAAATCAACTATCTCCATGGCGAATTACATGGCATAAGTATGACTTACTATGAATCCGGGAGGTTGATGGAGGAGGCCAATTACCGGAACGGAGTAAAGGAAGGAACAGTGAAATGGTATGATGATAACGCCAGGCTCGTGGCTCAGTATCAGTATGAAGCGGGCGCCTTTCATGGCACAAACCGCACTTTTCACCAGAACGGGAACATCAAAACCGAGGAAGAATATGTCAACGATCAGAAGGACGGTGGATTTGTTGAGTATTATCCCACCGGAAAGCTAAAACTGAAAGGCTTTTACAGGGCTGATGAGAAAATTGGTGAATGGGTTGAATACGATCCCCGTGGACAAGTGATGTCAACGACCAGTTACACAAATGATACCGAATAGAATCGTATGACCAGAAACCCTGGACAAAAGAAGATATTCAATCCATATACAAAAGTGGAAGGGTACAACTGTTTTGGCTGCTCACCCAGCAATCCATTTGGGCTTCAGCTTGAATTTTATGAGGAAGGCGATTTTCTGATTGCGGATTGGGTGCCAAAAGATCATTTCAGCGGATACAACAAAGTTCTGCATGGGGGCATTCAGTCAACATTGTTGGACGAAATTGCAAGTTGGGCAGTGCAAATCAAGCTCAAAACTGCTGGTGTTACTGCAGGCATCGATCTTCGGTTTAAAAAGCCTGTTTTTGTTGACCAGGGAACAGTAAAACTAAGGGCGCACATTGCCCGTGTTGAAAAACGGATTGCATTTGTGCAAACGGAATTGCTAAATGCCAATGGTGAAATCTGCTGCACAGGAGTTGTGAAATATTATATCTACCCCGAGGATCTTGCACGAAAAAAGTTGAATTTTCCCGGTAATGAAAATTTCTTTCAATCTTTTTAATGAATTTGGGTTTATTAGTGCCAGGTACATCTATACAGGCATCTCAAACACCACCCGCGTTCCCCTGGCTTCTCCCTGTTCGTCTTTCAGGTCAATGATCTCCATGGTGATCTTGTGGCGGAGCTTGCGGTTGATGACTTTGATGCGCTCCTGCGTGATGGAGGTTGCCAGCGATTTATGGTCTTTGTCGAACTTTTGGCGGAGTTCGTTGGCTTGTTCGCGACCAACGCCATCGTCCTCGATCTGCAGAATAAGGGTGTTTTTTTCTGATCTGAAGCTCACAGCGATATTTCCGGGCGTTGTTTTGTGTTTGAGGCCGTGCTCTATGGCGTTTTCGATGAATGGCTGCGCAAGCATGGGTGGAACGTGGATGGTTTCAGGGTCAATATCATCACCAACATCAATTGAATAATCGAAAGAATCCTGGTAACGCACTTTCTGGAGTGCAAGGTAATTTTCGATGCTGCTGATCTCCTCTTCCAATGGAACAAATTCTTCTGAAGAACTTTTGAGGATTTGCCTGACCAGTTTTGAGAAACGGCTGAGGTAGTCGCCGGCCTCGGATGGCCGTTTATGGAGGATGAAATTCTGGATGCTGGCCAGGGAGTTGAACAGGAAGTGAGGATTCATCTGCGAGCGCAGGAGTTGTTGCTGCAAAAGCAGTGTCTTTCGGCTGTTTTTAAGTCTATTCTGCCTGTGCAGGATGCCTGCAACCAATACAATTAAGATAGCCAACCCAACCAGTCCACTGATAAACCATGTAAATTGCAACAGCTTAAGTTCCTTCAACCTATTGGCCTGGCTCAGGGCAATGATTTCGGCATCCTTTCGTTTGGTTTCGAACATGGTTTGTATCTCGACGGCTTCACGGTTCCTGGTGAGCCTGTCGAGCGAATCTTTTGCAGCAGTGTATTCCAGCAGGTAATGCATGGATGGGTGAAGGTCATCTTTTTCCTGAAAATTCCGGTGCAGATCCTGATATACCCAGGTAGCATATCTGTAGATGTTTTCTTTCATATGCTTTTTACTGAAAGGGAAAAAAAGTTCGGTTCCATAAGAAACGGTATATTTGAGAGAATCAAAGCGGTAATATGAACGCTTACCAATCATCTCTTCCAGCAATTTTACTGCCTGAAGCCATGATTTTTCTGCGTCGTCATGATGTCCTCCTTGCGCATAGAACCTCCCAAGTTCCCATGCTGCCAGGAAAGCTGAACGAAGATATCCATGATGCTCAAGCCATTGGTAAGCCTGCCGGTAGTAATGAAGCGCTGAATCGGGCATGCCATGAACAGTATAAATAGACGCCAGCCGGCGCATATACTCGTGTTTGAGTGCACGAACACTTGGGTTCACCTCAGGATAAGCCAATGTCTTCCAGAAATGATACACTGCGCTGTCGGCATTGCCGGTTTCGATATAACAGCCGGCTACAATCGACTCATGAACCATCAGGTCGGTGATATCGAAACCATGCTTTCTTCCGGCTTCCAGGTAGCGTTGGTAAATAATCAAGGCTGTATCGGAGCGGCCCATCATCCGGTAAGGCAGGCCTAATTTTGAAAATGTTCTGATTGTATCATTAAAACCACCTACCGTATTACCTGCGTCATCTTTAGCACGATATCGCGGGATTACCTGGTTTTCTCCAATTTCAATGGCTTTTTCGATATTGTTTGCATAGAAATGGGTGATCGCAATTTCCATGTACATAGCTGCAACTTTTTTCAGGTTGCCAATCTCTTCGTAAATATGCAACGCTTCATAAAAGAAATTCAATGCATCTGGGTAGTTGCCTTCGTAGAAATTGATTTTTGCATAATTACTATGTGCCTCAGCTATTCCTTCAGTATAGCCAATTCTTCTTGCCAGTACTATGGCTTCGTCGGCAAATTGGGTACTTTGTGCCACATCTTCAAACGAAAGTGATGCAGCCAGTCGGTTCAGTGTTCGAACCCTTTCAATACCCTCTTGAGCAGGCAAGACTTTTAGCAGGCTGTCAACTGGGTACCATTCAATTTCAATAAATATCCGGGCATGTGCTGCAGACAGCAGGAATATCAGCAAGTATACCAGGACAATCCCAGATTTCATCTCTGCCTGTGTTATCTTCCAATGTGGTTAAACAATTCCAGGAGCTCTTCTCTTTTCCTGGAAGCAACCGGAACCTCATGATCACCTTCCAGAATTACGCTGCCACCTTCGGCTTTTTCGAACCGCTGAATGCTTTCAAGGTTGATCAGAAAGGACTTATGCACCCTGAAAAATCCTGCGTCACCCAGCATCTCATGGTAATGTTTCAGGGTTTCCGATACCAATACCCTGTCGCCAGACCGGAGGAAAAAAGTGGAATACCGCCCGTCCGATTCAATATACAGGATGTCTTTGAGTTTGATCAGGTGGATGTTGTCGAAGGTTTTCAGGATGATCTTTTTTTTTGCCTGGTCGTCGGTTTGCAGGTTGTTTACCAGCGTATTCAGTTGAGTATTGACCTCTATTTGTGAAAGTTTTTCGGCTTTGTCAATGGCTGCTTTCAGTTCAACTGAATCAATGGGTTTGAGCAGGTAGTCGAGTGCACTGTATTTAAAAGCTTTGATGGCGTATTGATCGTAGGCGGTAATAAAAATAATACGAAAGTCAATGTTGTTGATTTTCTCAAGCAGGTTAAATCCGGTTCCGTCTTTCATTTTGATGTCGAGCAGCACCAGGTCGGGATGTTTTTCCTTAATTTCCCTGGCACCTGAGGCCACGCTTCCCGCTTCGCCCACCACTCTAACCTGCGCGGAAAATTGCAGCAGCAGGCTGTGGAGCGTTTCCCTCACATGCGGCTCATCGTCAATGATCAGTGTGCGGAGCATCCTTTTAGGCTTGTTTTTGCCAAAGGTAGGAAAATTCATTGCAGAAAAGTATTTTCAATTATTTGACTTTTAATAATTTCTTCGACAAAGTTTTCTGGCTGGTTTGTAACATTACAAAGTAAACTCCTGCTGGCAGCGCTGATGTATCCAACCCAAAATATTGCTCCCCGCTTTGCAGAACGCCTTCAAAAATAACATGCATTTCCTTGCCAAGATGGCTGACCAGGACAAGCCTTCCAAATCCGGCTGCTGGTATATTGCAAAAAACCGAAGCGGAATGACTTACAGGGTTCGGAAACGTGGAGAGGCTTAACTGTTGGTTGACTTCCGGCTTGTTCTCAGTTCCAAGCGCCATCTGAGTGGGGGCCATCAGCAGGGAATCAAGGAAAATCAGTGCTCGTTGTTTAAACTCGTAGGGCATTCCATGTCCGCCCGTATGTGAATAAAACTCATAAGGCAGGCCAAGGTCGTCAAGGGTATCAGCCAGTGCGGCATTGGCCTCATAAAGTTGCCATTCGTCATTCATACCACAGCAATATATAATGCCCACACTATCCTCAGGAGTGGTGTTATGAAGCAAATCAATGATATCCAGGGCATAAATCTTCTGTAGAATAGTATCTATCGGTTCACAATATTCATTAAATGGATACTCAACTATTGCCGGGTTAATATAGGTTTGCGGAGTGTTTAAATTTGGAGCGCCAGCGCCGCTTACAAGGAACATCCATCGTGTATATGGCCCACCCCCTTGATAAGAATAGCTATAAGGAGGTCCTGAATTCTCTGTAAGTAGTTTTGCCTGAATGTTATCAACAAGCAATTGAAGGTTAAGCGATGGCCCATTGGCTGCAAGGGCACAAAATTTATCCTTGTACTTCAATGCATAGCGAAATGCCCCATAACCACCCATAGATTGCCCGATCATCGCCCGGCCCTTTCGCTCGGGAATGGTTCTGAAGGTCGCATCTACCCAGTTGATCACATCGTTTATATTGTACTCTTCATAATTCCCCCAGAGGATGGAGTTCACATAACAACTTCCTTCAAAGGGTTCAACCCAGTTATCAGCGGATACCATAATCACCGGATCAATAGTACCAGCCGCAATTAATGCTTGCAGGTAGGCATGCATTTCGCTTACATTGTTGTAATTACAGGTCCAGCCATGCAGGTAATAAATAACCGAATAATGCTGATCAGCCGGGTAATTGAAATAGTCGCCAGGCAGAAAAATACGAACATTTTTCACCTCATCCAGCGCTTCACTGTAAAAGGATGCGAGGATATTTATCAGTGGTTGTGCATTCAGGTTAATGACAAGGCTGCACAAGAGGCCTGCGAAAATCAGTCTTAGTTTTTTCATGATCGTCTTTTGTTGAATGAATAAATTAAATGCTTTTTCGAATAATACGGGTAAAAGTACAACCCTGAAATGGCGATAATGAGACAGATAAATAAACGGGGGGGATCAAGTAACGAATGCAGTGCCTGGGTGTATGAACGCAGTAAAATGTTGACGACAGTGAAGGGTTTTTTCCACGTGTTGAAAATTTGTGTTAGTGTATGTAAATTGTAATTTACAATTTGTAATATCTAAATTGTTAAAAGTCATTGCATCCCTCTCAAGTCCTTCGATAACAAACGGCTATCAGGGAGGTGAATACTTCGGGAATTGTGGAAAAGAGGCGGGAGTCCTCTAAAGCAACCTTATCAAGACAATCAACAACCATTATAGCCATTCGCATGACAGGGAGGGCCGAGCTGATCCGCCATATGTTGGTGCAACTGCCGGAGAATCATACCAACCTACAACTCATTTGCCACCTCTCCGAAAAACGCTGCCCAGTCGATACCGGCATACTTTTTTCCCAAACGGACGAAGATAAGATTTTTCTCAGGATAAACATAAAGGTACTGACCCAGGATGCCCTTGGCGAAGAAAGCACCGTTTTCAAGCACCCTCCAGTGATAGGTGTAAGGGTAGCCCTGTGAATCCCTTGAATCATTCATGATGGAGGTTGATGCTGTGACCCAGTCTTCTGAAATGATCTGATTGCCATCCCAATTGCCTTTGTTCAGGTACAGCCGTCCGAACCTGGCAAAATCACGGGCAACTGCATTGATGCAGCAAAATGACTTGATGTTTTGATTCCTGGGGTGGTCAATGCTCCATGAAGCATCCGATTCCATTCCCAGTGGAATCCATATCTTTTGTTCAAGGTAAGTATTGAGTTTTTGCGAGGTGGCCTGTTCGATGACCTGTCCCAGTAAAAAGGTATTCACTCCAACATAATCATATTCCTGATCGGGTGGTTGCCTGATCTTCAGCTTCCGGTTATACCTTAAAAGGTCGGTGCCGTAGTAATATTTCGCAATTCCGGCGAAAGGATTCCAGTAATTTTCGCTGAACCTGATCCCTGAACGCATATTGAGCAGGTCTTCTATGGTTATCAATTCGAGCCCAGGTCCCAGCCAACTCAGGAAAAACGAAACAGGCTGACTGGTGCTGCAAATAAATCCATCGTCAATGGCTATTCCTGTAAGCGCGGATACCATCACCTTAGAGATCGAAAAGGAGGGGAGCAGGTCTTTTTCGTCATAATTGTTAAAATAGTTCTCATACAAAATTGTATCATCCTGCATGACGATGAAAGCTACAGTGTGGTGTCGCTCCAGGAAATGGTCAAAATCTTTCCATTTTGACTTAGGGTTGAACTTTTCAGGTACCGGAAAAGTCATATTGTTGGTAGTAGAGATGAGCGGCTGCATTTCATCTCCTGAAGCAACTGGCAGGCTGGGAAAGCGTTCGCCATCTCTGATGTCGGCAAAATTCCACCAGAAATAACGGCCAACATGACAGGAGGAAAAGAAAAGACAGGTGAGGAGCAGGGTAAGCCCTGTAAGATTTCTGAACTTAAATGGGATTGCTGACATCAAGTTGTATTATTAAGAAGGATGAATTCATGCAGCAAGCTGCCATGTCCGGCAAAAATAATCCAAACTGAATGATCAGGCACATGGTGTCTTGCAGATATTTAAATTTGTTTCAATGAAAAGTGATTTAAATGGAAGCCGTTTCAAGCGCAATTTTTTTATTTTTGCCGTCATATCTGAGATTTAACAATCATTTAAACAACATTGAACCATGAAGCAATTGATTGAATGTGTTCCAAACATCAGCGAAGGGAGAGATGAAAACATCATCAGGCAGGTGACTTCTGTTGTCGAAACCGTTGAAGGAGTGCGGTTGATTGATGTGGATCCCGGGAAGGCAACCAACAGGACGGTGATTACGATGGTTGGTACACCGGAGGAGGTTTGCGAGGCGGCTTTCAGACTTGTCAGAAAGGCATCGGAGCTGATTGACATGCGGAAACATCATGGTGAACATCCCCGTTTTGGCGCAACTGATGTGTGTCCGCTGGTGCCGGTAAGTAATATTACAATGGAAGAGACAGCTGAATATGCCCGGAAACTTGCGAAAAGGATTGGAGGAGAGTTGTCCATACCCGTCTATTGTTATGAGTTTGCGGCATTCAAACCCGAAAGGAAGAACCTTGCCAATTGCCGCAAGGGTGAATACGAAGGGCTGTCGGACAAGCTGGCCGATCCGGTCTGGAAACCCGATTTTGGCCCGGACCAGTTCAATGATCAGGTGAAAAAAACAGGGGTAACTGCAGTAGGAGCAAGGAACTTTCTGGTGGCTTACAATGTAAACCTCAATACAACTTCTACACGGCGTGCCAATGCCATTGCCTTTGATGTGCGTGAAAGAGGAAGAATAAAACGCGAGGGAGATCCCGTTACAGGGAAAATTATCAAAGACGAACAGGGAAATCCGGTCTATGAACCGGGTATGCTCAAAAGTGTGAAAGCCATCGGATGGTTCATTGAGGAGTATGGCGTTGCGCAAATCTCTATGAACCTGACCGATATTACCGTGACATCAGTGCATAAAGCCTTTGATGCGGTTTGTAAAAGTGCTGACAGCCGCGGGGTTCGGGTCACCGGATCTGAACTGGTGGGAGTTATTCCCCTGAAGGCCATGCTGGATGCCGGGAAGCACTATCTTAAAAAGCAGCAGCGTTCAACGGGTATTCCCGACCGTGAGATCATCAAGATCGCCGTCAAATCTCTTGGATTGGATGAGCTTGGCCCATTTGACCCGGATAAAAAGATCATTGAATACTTGCTCGAAGAGAAAACAGCCAGCAGACTGGTGAATATGACCGTGAAAGATTTTGTTTATGATACTGCTTCCGAATCTCCTGCGCCCGGTGGCGGATCCGTTTCTGCAACGATGGGAGCTATGGGAGTTGCTCTGGGTACTATGGTGGCTAATCTTTCTTCCCATAAACGCGGCTGGGATGATCGCTGGGAAGAGTTTTCTGACTGGGCTGAAAAGGGAAAATTTTACCATGATGAACTCCTGAAAATGGTGGATGAAGACACCCGGGCATTTAACCGGATCATGGAAGCATTTGGATTGCCTAAAAACACA
Source organism: Bacteroidales bacterium (assembly GCA_047920975.1). Classification (GTDB taxonomy): domain Bacteria; phylum Bacteroidota; class Bacteroidia; order Bacteroidales; family JAADJA01; genus JAADJA01. The sequence goes on from JBLRXC010000037.1 coordinate 9,054, forward strand.
GAAGAGGATAAATTGACCCGGCATACAGCCATCCAGGATGCCACCCGGAATGCAATAGAAATTCCTTTGAAAGTAATGAACCTCTGTTATGATTCACTGGAAGTCATGGAAGCCATGGCGCTGCATGGAAATCCAAATTCGGTGTCGGATGCAGGAGTTGGAGCAATTGCAGCTCTGGCTGGTATAAAAGGCGCATTTCTGAATGTGAAGATCAATTGCGGAGGATTTGAAGACAAGGGTTTTGTGAGGGAGGTTACGGAAAAGGGACAAACAATCCTTCACAAGGCGGAAGTGCTTCACGACGAAATCCTCAAAATAGTAGAAGGTAAAATATAATCAGGTTATTCATACTTATCATGATCCATGCATAATAACCAATCAATATAAGCTTATGGTCAAACATATCGTCATGCTCCGGCTCAGGGAATATGAAAACAAGACCCAGAAACTTGAAAATGCCCTGCTATTGAAAAAAGCCATCGAAGATTTAAGGATTCATATTGATGAAATCAAAAGTCTGGAAGTAGGATTGAATTTTAACGACAAACCACATGCATACGATCTGGTAGTGACTGCGGTTTTCCAGTCTGAGGAAGACCTGGAGATATACAAAATGCATCCGGAGCACAAAAAGGTCATGGTTTTCCTGAATCAGGTTACGGCAGACAAGGCAGTTGCCGACTATGAAGTATAATGAACCTGCCCCTGAAATCGACTGAAGTTTTTCAAGACATCGGTTAACCCTGCTCATATCAGGCACAATTAACAAATTTTATCATATTTAATTTTTATTTATGAAAAAGTAAGCGGAATTTTGCATGCATTAAATAAACCGCTATGCTTGGATTCATTTTTTTCCTGCCTGTGTCATTTACGATCGTTGCCATTTTTGCCTGGCATATCTTTGAAAAGGCAGGTGTTCCTGGGTGGAAAACCCTGATACCTTTCTATAACCTCTATGTTTGGCTGGAGATCATAGATAAACCACTCTGGTGGTATATTTTCCTGATCATCCCATTTATCAATGTTTTTATGGTCATGCTTATGATTGTTGAGCTTGCCAGGTGTTTCAACAAGCATAGTCTTTATGCCCAGGGTGCCGCCGTTATATTTCCATTTGTTTATCTGCCCTACCTCGGCCTTTCATCCCGTGAGCATTATATCCCTGCTGGTAAGCGACAGAAAATTAAGAAGGGCTGGGCCAGGGAGTGGGTCGATGCCATTATTTTCGCAGTGATTGCAGCAACCATCATCAGGACTTTTTTGGTGGAAGCCTATACAATCCCCACCTCCTCGATGGAGAAAACCCTGCTCCGAGGTGATTTTTTATTCGTGAGTAAAATTGCCTATGGTCCCAAGGTGCCCAATACACCCCTCTCATTTCCGTTTGTGCATCACACCATGCCCTTGTCGAAAGACCGGAAATCTTTTGTTGAATGGATCAAACTACCCTATTACCGTTTTCCCGGGCTAACTACTATCAAAAATAATGATGTCGTTGTATTCAACTATCCGGAGGGTGATACCGTTTCCACTGTTTTTCAGAGCAATGTGAGTTATTACCGGTTGGTCAGCGAATTTGGCCGTGAAAATGTCTGGAAGAACAAAAGAAGGTTTGGAAATATCATTTACCGTCCTGTCGATAAAAGAGAGAATTACATCAAGCGATGCATTGCAATTCCCGGAGATACACTTCAGATCATCAACCAGGATGTATATATCAATGGGAAACTCCTGGATTTCCCTCCCCAGGGGCAGTTCAAATACCGTGTGGAGGCTCCGAGGGGGATTAACCCTAAGTTTCGTGGTGAGGTTGATATTTCCCAGGAAGATTATGATCTTTATACCCGTGATCCTTCTGGAGAATTGCCCCTGTCGGGTTTAGCTGCAGATGAACTCAGGTCAAGACCTTCGATCCAGTCGGTTGAGCGGTCTGTTACCCCTCAGGGACAGTGGACTCCGCACCTGTTTCCTTTCAATCCGGAATTCCCATGGAATGTTGATAACTACGGGCCAGTTTACATCCCGAAAGCAGGTGCAACTGTAAGGCTCGACCTTCAAAATCTCCCGCTCTTCGAAAGGATCATTACCGTTTATGAGGGTAATGATCTCAATATAAAGAACGGAGTCATCCATATCAATGGCACTGAGGCCAATGACTATACATTCACTATGGATTATTACTGGATGATGGGTGACAACCGCCATAATTCAGCCGACTCAAGATTCTGGGGATTTGTTCCCGATGACCATATTGTTGGGAAAGCTTCATTTGTATGGCTGTCTCTGGACCCTGAAAAAACGCTTCTGGGTGGGAAAATCCGGTGGAATAAAATTTTCAGGGTTATCAGGTAAAAGAGTACCTTTGCCGACCGTTAAGCATAATGTAAGTGTTCACATCACAGGTATTGCACCTGTGACGATTTAATATTTAAAATGAAAAAAGCAGAAATTCATACCACAAAAGGAGTTATGACTGTTGACTTTTTTGATAAAGACGCCCCAAAAACAGTTGATAACTTCATTTCCCTTGCAAAGAAGGGTTTTTATGACGGACTCATCTTCCACCGGGTAATCCCTGATTTTGTCATTCAGGGCGGATGCCCCAGAGGAGATGGTACCGGGGGACCCGGTTACGAAATTGATTGTGAACTGGATGGTGACAATCAATACCACGACAGAGGTGCATTGTCCATGGCTCACGCCGGAAGGAATACCGGAGGTTCTCAATTTTTTATTTGCCACAACCGGACAAATACCAAGCATCTTGACCGGCAACATACTGTATTCGGGAAAACAGTCGGGGGACTGGAGGTGATTGATAAAATAAGGCAGGGCGATATCATTGACAAAATAATCATCATTGAAGAATAAAAAAAGATAAATATGAAAAAGATGAATCGATCAGTATTGTTGGTATTTATCGGACTTATAACCGTTGCGCCAACGCTTTTCCTTTTTGGACAAAAGGATTTTTCGGGTGTTATTGTCTATAACATTACTTATCCTGACAATAAATTTGATGCCCAAACCATGTCAATGATGCCCAAAACAGCGACCCTTACGATAAAAGGAATGCAATCCCGTACAGAAATGAGTATGGGCATGGGAGGCAGTACGGTTTCTATTTTTAATGGTGAAAAAATGGAGGGTGTTACCCTGATGGATATTATGGGACAGAAATTTGCAATTGCAACAACCGAGGCGGATATTGAAAAAGAGATGGACAAAATGCCTGATTTTGTCGTGGAGACTACCGGTGAAACAAAGGAAATTGCCGGTTATTTGTGTACCAAAGCCATCATAAAAGTAAACGACAATGGGGAAAATGGTTTGCATGAGGCTTACTTCACTGATGAACTCGGTTCAGGCTATATCAACAGAAATAATCCGATATTCAGGGATATCAAAGGGGTCATGCTCGAATATTCGTTTGATCAACAGGGGATGAAAATGCTATTTTCTGCTGTCTCTGTGGAAAATAAAAAGATTTCTGACAAATCCTTTGAGGTTCCTGAAGGGTACAAAAATGTGAGCCATGATGAACTCCAAAATATGTTTGGGGGGTACTAAAACCTACTCTTTCCCGTTTTTGTAATTTTGCAGGTAAATTCAATGGTCAATGGCCAATAGTACAGGTAAACAGAAGAAAAATGCAAAGGCCGGCCATTCAAATGCCGGCACCAGGAAGAATAAGGGGAGGCATTTTTTTAAGTCTATTGTCTCTTTTCTCAAAAATGACAAATTCCACAGAATCTTTGGGCTGTTTTTGGTGATATTGTCAATTTCCCTCTTTTTTGCCCTCACCTCTTATTTTTTTACCTGGAAGTCGGATGCTGTGATAAAGCCGGGAGATCAGGCCGGAAACTGGATTGGGATGGCAGGCCGGTGGATTTCAAAATTATTTATTGAGCGCTGGTTCGGCATTGCATCCATGGGTTTTGTACTTCTGTTGATTATCTACGGATTCAGACTTCTCATTAAAACCAGCCTGCTTCCGTTGTGGAAAACAACACGGCTCACAACGCTGATCATGATCTGGTTTTCGGTCACCTTTGGTTTTTTATGGGGCAATCATGACTCATTGGTCATCCTTGGAGGGAAATTTGGTAAATATTATGCAGCATTCCTTTCTGAATACATTGGCAAAGCAGGTGCCGGTTTTCTGCTGCTGTTTTTCCTGCTCAGTTTTTTGATTTTTAATTTTAATCTCTCCTTCAGTTTTTTAAAGAAGATTAAGTTTCCAAAAAGAAGTTCAGGAAAAAAAACTGGTCCAAAGAACAAACAGAAAGAAGATATATACAATACAGCTGAATATGCCCTGGATGATGGGGATATCATTCATTTCCGGGATGATCAACCGAAGGTTCCTGATGAGAGAGTGGATAACGGTGAAAGCGAAGTGGCAGAGAGTGATAATTTAACAGAAACAAAAACATACCGTAATCCGGATGAAGTGGAACTGACCATTGAGAAATCCGGAATGGGTTCTTTACAAGATGTCGACAGTAATTCAGAAAATGGCGGGGAGAACCAGCCTGAACACCACACTGTTGATGAACCCTACGACCCCTGGCTTGACCTGCCTGATTACAGGTTCCCTTCACTTGACCTGCTTGAGGACTATGGCCGGGATGAGATCCTGGTTGATCAGAATGAATTGGATCAGAACAAAAAGCGTATTGTTGAGACCCTGAACAACTATTCCATTCAGATTTTGAAAATCAAGGCCACCATTGGCCCCACGGTAACACTTTATGAAATCATCCCGGCACCCGGTGTCAGGATTGCTAAAATTAAGAACCTTGAAGATGACATTGCACTCAGCCTTTCCGCGTTCGGTATAAGGATCATTGCACCCATACCGGGTAAAGGAACGATCGGAATTGAAGTTCCGAACCAAAAACCTGACATAGTTTCGATGAAATCGGTACTGGCATCCGATAAATTTCAGAACAACAAATTTGAGCTTCCCTTTGGGATGGGCAAAACCATTTCGAACGAAAGTTTTGTTGCGGACCTGACCAGGATGCCACATATCCTGATGGCGGGTGCAACAGGACAGGGCAAATCTGTTGGCCTCAATGCCATCATCACCTCTTTGATCTATAAAAAGCACCCTTCCGAACTGAAGTTTGTGATGGTTGATCCCAAAAAGGTAGAACTGACCCTCTACTCGAAGATTGAAAGACATTTTCTTGCCAAGCTGCCTGATTCGGAGGAGGCCATCATAACCGATACCCGGAAGGTGGTAAGAACACTGAACTCACTGGGGATCGAAATGGATAACCGGTATGAGTTGCTCAAAGATGCACAGGTTCGGAATATAAAGGAATACAATGCCAAATTCAAAGCCAGGAAACTGAACCCTCTGCATGGTCATCGGTTTTTAGCCTATATTGTGCTGGTGATAGATGAATTCGCCGATCTGATCATGACAGCAGGCAAAGAGATTGAAATACCCATCACAAGGCTTGCACAATTGGCAAGGGCTGTTGGAATCCATCTGATCATCGCCACACAACGCCCCTCCGTGAATATCATTACAGGATCCATCAAGGCCAATTTCCCGGCAAGGTTAGCCTTCCGGGTGATCTCAAAAATTGACTCCCGTACCATTCTTGATTCAAGCGGTGCCGACCAGTTAATCGGAAGAGGCGATATGCTCTTATCCACCGGGAGTGATCTCCTGAGGTTGCAATGCGCTTTTATAGATACACCGGAGATTGATAAATTAACAGATTTCATCGGATCGCAGCGCGCTTATCCTGATGCACTGCATCTCCCTGATTTTCAGGATGAGGAAAGTGAAGCCATCGGTGATTTTGATCCCAACGACCGTGATGAATTTTTTGAAGATGCCGCCCGGATTATTGTCCAGACCCAGCAAGGGTCAACATCCCTGCTTCAGCGTAAACTTAAACTTGGATACAACAGGGCAGGCCGTATCATTGATCAACTGGAGGCTGCCGGAATTGTTGGCCCTTTTGAGGGAAGCAAAGCCAGAGATGTAAAAGTAGCAAATGAGGTGGCTCTGGAACAATTTTTGAAGGATTTGCAGGCTAAATAAAATAGAACAGTATGAAAAAGTTATGGCTTTTATTCTTTATCATCCCGTTAAGCTTATCGCTAAGTGCTCAGGAAATTGGTAAAGGTGACAGAAAATCAAATGAGATTTTGGAACGACTGACCCAAAAAACCGAAGCCTACCAAACCATCAGGGCTGAATTTGCTTATAAAATGGAAAATGTTGAGGCCGGTGTCAATGAACAGACTGAAGGAGTACTTCTGGTAAAGGGTAACAAATACCGGCTCGATATTGCAGGTCAGACTGTAATCTCTGATGGAATAACTTTGTGGACCTACATTGCAGATGCCAATGAGGTGCAAATCAATTCGGCTGATGAGTCAGAAGAATCTATTTCGCCCAATAAATTACTTTCTTCATATACAAAAGATTACCGCTCAAAATTCATTGCTGAGGATTTTTTATATGGGACAGCAGTGAATATAATTGATCTGACTCCTGAGACTGGAAAATCGTTTTATAAGGTTCGTCTAATTATTGATAAGGCAAAAGATCAATTAAAAGATGTGACCATTTTTGAAAAAAATGGAAGTACATTTTCTTATGTGATTAAAAAGTTTGAGACAAATGTGGATGCTGATGACCGCATGTTTACCTTTAATAAAAGTGACTTTCCGGGTGTTGAGATAATTGATATGCGATAATCTTCAGCTCGCTCTGTCATCAAAATCATAATCATGAAAACAATCCTGCTTTATCCATGGCTGATCCTGATCTTCATTATCACTTCAGCCCGTTCACAAACTATTCCCTATGCCCTGACACCCGACTGGGAGTCAACAGCTGCCGGCCATTATGCAACAGGGCTGGCATTGGTGGATATCAATGGTGATGGATGGAAAGATATGGTTGTTGCCAATGGCAATGACATGCAGTTGCAACGGCTCGTTGTTTATTACAACAATGGTGACGGCACCTTTCCGCTTTTACCCGACTGGCAGTCAGACGATATCGACTACCTGGGGCATATTGCCGCAGGAGATATTAACAAAGACGGATGGGTTGACATAGCTGTGTCGGTTTATATCGGGTCCTCTGGATTTACTGAACCCGGACGGGTGAAGGTTTATTACAATACCGGAGGTGAACTGGAAAGTTTACCCTCTTTTGAATCTGAAAACTTCTACTCATTTTCCTGTGCGTTGGGTGACTTTGACGGGGACGGAGATCTTGACCTTGCTGTGGCAACCGGTGAGATGTACTATGGCGTATCTGATCAGGCACGGGTGTTTGTTAACCGGAATGGAACGTTTAGTCAAAATGCCGACTGGACATCAACGAATTCATTCAGTTCAATTGATGTTGAATTCGGGGATTTCGATCAGAATGGTTTTCTTGACCTTGTTTTCATTGGCGCAGGGACACCAAATTATATTTATCTTGCAGATAATGATGGAATTATCCCACCAACCCCATCGTGGCAATCAACCGACCCCAATAATTATACAAACTCTGTCGACTTTGGCTTAACCGGGCCGGATAAAACCCCGGGCATAGTGGTCACAGGAAACAGCCAACTTGGCGGCGACGGAAAGGTGAGGTTATATTCGTTTGCCTCCGGAGTTCCACCATCCAGCTCAGCCAGTTGGTCCTCCAATCCATTTGGATATGGCTCTGGTATTCTTCTGGCCGATGTAAACGACAATGGCAACCCAGATCTCATCTATGGCGGGTGGTGGTTGCCAGTAAAAATTGCATTGGGTACAGGTGATGGTTTTGAATTGACACCCTCTTATACCTCAGCCACTGCATCCGTTGTGGAAGCCATTCAAATGGCTGACCTGAACAGGGATGGCATCGCTTCAGATACGGATACCCTGAATATTGAAATCAATGGATCGTCAGTTGTTTCACTCAAAAGGCAATTAATTGAGGAGATTCTGTCGGTTCATTTGAACGGGCAATGGGTGAGCCCTGCGTTTTATTGTTATGTGACCAACAAAAACTGGATCTCATTCAAGGATGAGTTGCTGCAGGGTGATGAATTGATCATTGAATATGAATACAGTACTAAAAAGGACATGGTCATTACCAACTGGGATCCTACCAAAGGGAACTACATATTTTATCACACTATTCAAACCGGTTATGATGCAGAGCAACCTGGAAATGCAGCCGATAACTTCCGTTTCTCAATGCACCCAAACCCTGCTTCCGGTCAGTTTTGGGTTGAGTTTTTTCTGGAAACCAGAGAATTCATTGAAATTGAATTGCTGGATTTCCAGGGAAGAAAAACATTTTTTTCTGAACGGGACTTGTACGGACCTGGTAACATCTCCGTTGAAATAAATACCAATGGACTTCCTGCCGGCATCTATTTTCTCGACTTTCGTTCTGCAAGTCGAAAACTGAATCGAAAAGTAGTCATTAAAAACTAACAGGATTATTTTCTGAACCTCAGGATCAGTACCTCTCCAAGCAGGAATATCAAGGCGCCAAGTACAAAAAACCGCCAAAGTTGTTTTCCCTGGCTCAGGTCACGAATAGTCATGACAAATGGTTGTTTTTCGGTCTCAAGTACCCTGAAATTCAGCAGCCCCTGACCGGACAGATAAGTTTGAAGTTCTTCAGTGCTGAAAAAATCCATTTCCGATTCTTTTCTGTCATAATTATAGGCCAATCCCTGAACAATCTCTTGTCCGTCAGTGATGTGATAGAACCCTGCAGTCTGTATCTGACCAAACATATCCAGTTCCATGTCTGAATTCATTTTTCGCTGCCTCGGGATGAATTCATACCCTTCTCCGGCAGCCTTTACCTTAACTACCCTGTCACCCGGCAGGTTCACTTTGTTAATGATGACCTGTTCATCCTTGCCGATAGTATGATACAGGGGCTGATCCGTAGTACTGGAAACGGCTATTTTGTAAAGTGTAGGGACAAAGATGGGATGTCGCGGAAAGTTGCTGAAGGTTGTCTGAAAATTGACCGCGAATAAATAAATCTGTCCGCGACCGACTGGTTGAACATTCAGAAATATCCTGCCGTTTTCCATCTCCAGAAGCTTATCCTGCATTTGAAGTGTTGGAATGATCAACGGAAAGTGAATGAACACATCCGGGAGATTTATGTTGTCAGGGAGCTCCTCGAAAACGTCAGCAAAAATGGGATGATTCAAATTGATTGCACTGATCTTCAACGGATTCTTTTCAGCGGCTGCGTATCTGCTTTTGCCCAATTCTCCCAGAAAGCCGTTATATGATTCCAGATCTGCATCTTCAGAAGGGATCAGTATAACAGAACCTCCACTTTCGGTAAACCTGATAATTTCCTGCCTTAATCCACTGGGGATAACTTGTAATTCATTTAAAATTATTAGGTTGTAATTTGGAAGGGTAGAGTAGTCAAGTAATTTTAACGATACATTTCTGAATATAAAACCGGAGTCGTTATTGAAGAGGGAACCCAGATATTCACTGGCTTCACTGCCATTGATCGATAAAATATTGATGATTCCTGAAACTGTATATGAAAAGTAAATCTCATCATCAAAAGTAATGGGGTAATCAGGAATTTCAACCTTTCCGGATTGGATTCCGGTTTCTGAATTGGAGAATGACAAAGTGACCTCTTTGGTTTCACCCGGTTCCAGGTCTATGCTGGCCAATGCCTTTTGCATGCCATTGATTTGGAGTTTAACGGGAATACGCTCATAAGCGGTTGTTGAACTGTTCCGAAAAGATACGTGAAGTTGCGATTGCTGGTTCAATTGCTGCACCGGGGCATCAAACCAACAACTGTCAATATAAAGATTGGCGGTGTTAATGGCTTGCTGATGAATGAAATAATAATTCACCAGCGTGTCGGGGTGCGTGAGTTTGTCTGGAAAAAAACTTTTTTGGAAGTCAGAGACCAAATAAGATGTTTTGTTTTCAATTGATTCTTGTTTCAGCAAATCATCCTGGCGACTGACGATTTCTGTAAGCATCCTGGTTGCAGGGGTGATCCTGACTTTCTCCAGGTGCTCAAGGAACTCTTCCCTGTTGAAAAACCGCTGTTTCCATCCTTCAAAATCATTGGTCAGCAGTTGAAATCGGTCACTGCTCTTGTATACAGCTGCAATTTCCGCTGCCCTCAGTTTGGCACTTTCCAGCATTGTCCCCTCTTCTGATTCGGCCTGCATGCTGAAAGAGTTATCTATATAAATGCTGACCAGGTTTTGGCTTTCCGGATTGATCATTGCCGTTCCGGCTGGTAAGTAAGGTTGTGCAAAAGCCAATACGAGGCAGGCGATGGCCAGCATTCTCAGGAGTAAAACAATCAGATGCTTCAACCGTGATTGTTTTTGGGTTTCAAGCTTTAACTCCTTAATGAAGGCCACATTCGAGAAGTAGACCTTCTTAAATTGTCTGAAGTTAAACAAGTGAATGATGACCGGGACTGCCAGGGCAAATAATCCATATAAAAATCCCGGGTTAACAAATTCCATCAGCAAGATCATTTCGTTGACCGGCAAAAATAGCCAAATAACAAGTCAAACGTTTGAAGCGGTTTCAAATTATATAAAAAAGCCCCGCTGTGCAGCGGGGCAGGAAAAATTAACTTAAATTCTGAAAAAGTTTCCGTTTCAATGGGGAATCATGATGCCTGTTCAAAGCAAGCCGGTGTTTGATCCCGTGATTAAATAACTCCCTGGTCAATCATAGAATTGGCCACTTTCAGGAAGCCTGCAATGTTTGCGCCCTTTACATAATTGATGTATCCATCCGGATCAGTCCCGTGTTTCACACAGGTTGCATGAATGTTGACCATGATGTGATTCAGTTTTTCATCTACTTCCTCTCTGCGCCAGTTCAGTTTCATAGAGTTCTGTGACATTTCAAGTCCTGATGTTGCAACACCGCCTGCGTTTACAGCTTTTCCGGGTCCAAACAAGACTTTGTTTTCATGGAAAAGTTCAATGGCTTCCGGTGTAGATGGCATGTTTGCACCTTCTGCTACAAACCGGCAGCCGTTGTCCACAAGATTTTTTGCATCATTTCCGTCGAGTTCATTTTGCGTAGCACAGGGCATTGCAACATCGCATTTGACTTCCCACGGACGCTTGCCTGCCACGAAGCGGGCTTCAGGAAACTCAAGTGCGTAAGGTGAAACGATATCCTGGTTAGATGCTCTCAATTCGAGCATATACTCAACTTTTTCACCGGTGATACCTTCCGGGTCATAAACGTATCCATCAGGTCCTGAAATGGTAACGACTTTTCCACCCAATTCATTGATTTTGGTGACTGCACCCCAGGCGACGTTGCCAAAACCGGAAACACATACTGTTTTTCCTCCAAAAGTTTCTCCTTTTGTGGCAAGCATTTCCCTTACAAAATATACAGCGCCAAAACCGGTGGCTTCAGGCCGGATCAGACTACCACCCCAGTTCAGTCCTTTACCAGTGAGAACACCTGTATGCTCAAGGGTTAATTTCTTATACATCCCATAAAGGTATCCAATCTCTTTTCCTCCGACACCAATATCTCCTGCGGGTACATCAGTTTCAGGTCCGATCATTTTCCAGAGTTCAAGCATATAGCTCTGGCAGAACCTCATGATTTCATTGTTGGACTTTCCTTTTGGGTTGAAATCGGAACCTCCTTTTCCACCACCCATGGGCAATGTGGTAAGGCTGTTCTTAAAAATCTGCTCAAAACCTAAAAATTTCAGGATGCTAAGGTTTACACTTGGGTGGAAGCGGAGACCACCTTTGTAGGGTCCCAGCGCATTGTTGAATTGTACCCGGTAACCAAGATTCACGTGAACTTTACCCTGATCATCCATCCATGGCACCTTGAAGGTTAAGACCCGGTCGGGCTCGATGATGCGTTCTATGATTCCTGCTGTTTCGAAATGTGGATTTTCGTTAACCACCTCTTCAATGGATTCCAAAACTTCTCTGACTGCCTGCAAATACTCAACCTCACCAGGATGCCTTTTTTCGAGGTCGTTCATGATCTTTTCTAAGTTCATAGCTCTAAATGTTTATTTATTAATTAATTACAATTGTTATTAGAATAACAGTGATTTCATTCGCCGGCAAAAATCCATCTATTAATTGAGATTTCCAAATAAATTCAGATAAAAATCCACCCTGTAAAATTGTTGTTGAAAAAACTGTAAATCAGAAGATTTTATGCTTCAATGGGAATGGTTCTGCTAATGAAAACTATCTTTGCAGAAAACGAATCAAATGGACGGGAAAAATATGTTGATTTATGGTTTCCAACCTATCATGGAGGCTATGGATTCAGGGCGTGAAATTGAGAAAATTCTGATTCTCAAAACCATGCACCCTTCCAGATCGAATGAAGTGAAACGAAAGGCTTCCGGATTAAAAATCCCCTTTCAGTTTGTTCCTCTGGAGAAACTGAACCGGTTAACAAGGCAGAATCATCAGGGGCTTGTGGCCTTTACTTCAGCGGTAACATATGCTCCCATTGAGCAAATCATTCCCCGGCTTTTCGAGTCTGGAAAAACTCCACTGATATTGATCCTGGATAAGGTGACTGATGTCCGCAACCTGGGCTCGATTGCCAGGACAGCTGAGTGTGCCGGGGTTGATGCCCTTCTGTTTCCGTCACAAGGGTCAGCCATGATCAATGCCGATGCTGTTAAAACTTCGGCCGGAGCATTAACGAAACTGGATATCTCCCGTGTTTCAAACCTGAAGGAAACGATACAATTTCTTAAAGAAAGCGGGATCACTATTGTGGCCGCTTCAGAAAAAGCATCTGCTCTTTTCTATGAGGTGGATTTTACAATGCCTGTTGCGATCATCATGGGATCAGAAGGCACAGGTGTTTCGGATGAATACCTTAAAATGTGCGACAAAACAGCCAGCATAGCAATGGTTGGTGAAATCCGGTCGCTGAATGTATCAGTGGCTGCCGGTATTTTTTTGTTCGAAGCGGTCAGGCAGCGTCAATCAGCTGTTGAATAATTTTATCTGGAAAACAATGAAAATGATAAGAAACAGGTTTGCATTTATATTGACAACAGAGCATGATGGCACCTAAAATAAAAATCCCGGGCATATTACTGACTTTGCTGGTAAGTGTGATTGCTTTATCCTGCACGGGCGTAAAAAGGGATTACCATGAGAATGGAAGTCTGCGGTCAGAGATTCAAACCAGGGGAGGCAGATATCATGGGTTGGCTACCTGGTACTACGCTGACGGAATGAGGCAACATGAATGTTTTTTTGAAAGAGACACCCTGCAGGGTAAATCAACCCGATGGTACCACAATGGTAAAATTCATTCTGTTGAGTTTTTTAAAAACAATCAACTGCACGGAAAGTCTCTCAAATATGATATGAATGGAAAACTGATTTCAGAGGAAAACTTCGCTACGGGGGTCCCTCACGGAGCATTTATACAATACTATACAAACGGACAGGCTCAAATTGAAGGAACATACCACAATGGCTTTTATGATAACAAATGGTTCTATTATGAAGACGATGGAACCCTTGTGGGTATTGGTGAATTTAAAATGGGCTCAGGTAAGCAAAGAGCATGGTACACCAATGGGACACTGAAAAGGGAAGTTCATTATCTTGATAATGAAAAACATGGAGAGGAAAAGTGGTACTATCCGGATGGTTCATTATCAAAAGTCCTTACCTATGATAATGGTCGTTTATTGAAAACACAGGAATTTGATTAAGCATGCGTATTTATCTCATTGGTTTTATGGGTAGCGGTAAAACAACCGTCGGGAAGAAACTGGCCAATAAACTCGGGTATGGCTTTGCTGATCTTGACCATATGATTGAGCTTAAATGCAAAGCATCCGTTGCAACCCTCTTTGAGAAATATGATGAACATGCATTTCGCATACTGGAGCATGAAACACTGACCGGGACTGCTGGGATGAACCGAACTGTGATTGCCACCGGCGGGGGTACTCCCTGTTTTTACGACAATTTATCCTGGATGAAAGCTCATGGGATCACGGTTTACCTGAAGCTTGAACCCGGTATCCTGACCCATCGCCTTCAGGCATCCAGGAAAGTAAGACCTCTTTTGAAAGGAAAGACTGAAACAGAATTACAGGCCTATGTCATAACAAAGCTTGCAGAACGGGAGCCGTTTTACCGACAGGCAGATATTACCTTAAGGGGTGAGAACCTTGACGTGAATCTTTTATTGTCAGAAATTACAAAAACCAACAACATATCAAACGCATGAAATCATTTCGAAAAGAACTCTGGTTCAATACAACCTCCAGGAGGGAGTTGATCAATATCACTCCTGAAGTACATCAATGCCTGGTGGAAAGTGGTATCCGGGAAGGCCTTTGTCTGGTGAATCCAACACAGGTTTAGTTTTATTATCTGCATGGGTCAAATCCTCCAATTCAGTTCCTAAATTTATCATTGCCGATTCA